>CAYUNU010000114.1:0-9174 GCA_964446195.1 uncultured Porphyromonadaceae bacterium
TCCATTTTTCAATATCTGATGAGGCTACCTTTTCAAATGAGGAATTTGGAATCTCACCCCATTTTGTACCTGATTCAGGCTGAGGGTTTTGTCTCGGTGAACAAGCGCAAAGTAGGGTCAAAGAAAAAAGTATATAAAGGATCTTTTTCATGTGAATTATTTTTAAGAGTATAACAGTTTACTGGTTTAAGTCTTTTTACTCTGTGAAGCCAAGATAACTCTTTTAAGTGACAAATTTACACTTATTAAAGTTTGAGTCTGATTGAAATATTGGCATTACTGTAAAATCCGGGACATGTGAGCACCATCTGCCGGAGCTTTACACAAAAGGTGCATGTTCTTGATTTAATGCTTTATAATATCCGAAAGATCATAATATATTATCTATCATGAGTAAGTATAGCATAAATAAATTACCGTCTGATATTCTTAAATCTACAGCCCAGAATGTTGCTGGGTTAAGAAAAGAAATGAACTTGACTCAAAAGGATCTAGAATATAAATCAGGCGTGTCTTATGGAAGCATCAAGAGATTTGAGCGATCAGGAAAAATATCGTTTGAATCTCTCCTAAAGATTGCAGAGGCTCTAGGCCGACTTGATGAATTTGAAACCCTTCTGCTTCCAAAAGACTATAAGAGACTTGAGGAACTATTCAAATCTGAGTAATGGAACAGAGGAAACTAACTCAGTCACAACAGGGATGATCATTCAAAAAACTTCTCATGGTTAATGGATAAATCAGGAAAATGGACTTTAGCTCCTGCATACGATTTAACATACTCATCAGCTGCCATTGATGAACACAGTACAAGAGTTGCAGGTGAAGGTAATCCAGGTAGAAAAAATTTAATTGAATTAGCTAACGAGTTTAGTATCAATAAACCAAATGATATAATCGATCAAGTACAAGAGTCTTTAACCCTGTGGCCTTCGATTGCTAAAGAGTGCGGTGTTCGTACTGTTTCAATTAAAAAAATTCAAGAAAAATTCTTGCAACTGAAAGATTAGTTTTTTTGAAGGAGATCAGACGGCCTTTTTAGGGGAGAATGCAATCAGCTTTTTCCAAGTTTATTTATATTCATTACAAATGAATATTCTCTATTTTTATGTTACCAACTTTATTATGTTAATCATGAAACATCTTCTTCGCCTATCCATTTTTTTTATTTTGTTTGGTATTTGGGTTTCCTGTGAAAAAAAAGAACATGAAAATCAGCCACCTTTAATTAATTCAATCTCAAATATTCAAATAATAAAATCAGGGGAGTCAATAGAATTTACATGTGATGCAGTTGATCCTGAAGGAAGTGCCCTTTCATATTTATGGCATTCAGAACATGGCTCTTTCCCAAACGGGGTGACAACTAAAACAACTACATGGATAGCACCTAATGAACCTGGTAATTACTATATTAAATTAACTGTAAGTGATGGAGAACTAGAAACATTGAAAGAGAAAAGTGTGAGTGTTCAGGAAAATCCAATACTTTATATTTCAGAAACAGATATAGTTTTAACGTCAACCGATACAAAAAAACTAATAGAGCTAAAAAATATTGGGTCTGGTTCAGTAGATTGGTCGATTGAAGAAAATATACCTTGGCTATCTGTTGGGAAGCAATATGAAAATTTCCCAAATGACAATATTGTTATTGGAAATATTACGACCACCGATACGCTATTCCTTTATATACACTATTCTGAAGTTACTCCTGATAATACTGCTGGAAATTTTAAATTAATCACCAATATTGGTGACTATAATTTTAGTATAGAATTGGAATATGATTGGATGATTGATCAACGAGATCAACGTACGTATCGAATTGTAAATATTGGTGAACAATGGTGGATGGCTGAAAATCTCGCTTATCTACCTGAAGTGCACTTAACAGATGATTTATCTAATCAGGTTGCACGATATTATGTTTATAATTATAATGGTAATGATATAGAAGAGGCAAAGAAGACTGAAGAGTTTGATGACTTCGGAGCTCTTTATAACTGGTTGGCCGCTGGCACCTCTTGTCCATCAGGTTGGCATTTACCTTTTTCAAGCGACTGGGATAAACTAGCATCATATGTTGATTCACAATTTGGACCATATAATGTTGAGGGTGAAAATTGGGAAAACCTTGGAATACACTTAAAATCAAGAAATAGCTGGTCATGGACAAACGGTAGCCCTAAAGTTTATGGTACGGATGATTATGGCTTTACCGGAGTAGATGCAAGGTATAATGACTCTTTTTATTTTCATTCTGGGTCAAGGTGGTGGGTAGCTTCAATCCGTTCAGAAGAAACTGCTATAGAAAGAGGATTAACTAATAGAAGTCAAATCTTTTATCAGAGTTGGGATTATTTTGAAAGAGGATTAAGCGTTCGTTGTATAAAGGATTAAGTGGACGGAGCCTGGTTTAGCAAGGGCTATCAAAAGCACATATACTATATGATGCGCTCATCAGGTTTGATACTTACTTCTCTCTGTGTTTAGGTGACCCGCCTTAACAAGTTGTAAGAGACCTTTATGGAGCTGTCCCAGAGAAGATTTTCAATTCCGGAGTAGCGAGGAAAAATTATCCGGAGCCTGCACTGACAGGACAGGTCTCAAGTTTTTGAATCACTTTCTGCTATCTAAATCAATTTGGAATATTTCTTTTATTTGAAGCTCTCCATTGATATCCTTCGGTGAAATCTCAAGCAAACAATAAACCTCCTCGTTGTTGGTTCTGGTGATCATCTCATAAAGGATACTATTAGGCTTCAATATTGGATTAAATACTCTTAGATATCTTTCTTGTGTACGGAATATTTGATTGGAAATTGGCAAAACATTTATAGTATAATTGTCTGTATGACATTGAGCCTCTTGTCCATTGCCAGAAAAGACAGTATTGTCTTCCAGGCTTATTAAATATTTTTTAGGTTCTTCGTTGCCAGGACTCAATTGATCTCTGATTTCCGGTATTTTAATGATCTTCTCAAGATGCGCAATAAAAGAAGCTTTGTCGATAATGACTTTACCGGTTCTAATATTTTCGTCCTTTATGAAAGGAGGGTAGTCCAGGGGTATTAGTTGAAAAGGATTTTTTTCCCTTGGTGAGATTTCCAACTCTGCGTTCTTGATATATTTACATCCTTCTTTAATAATCAATCCATTAAGTCTAAAACTATCATAACCAACAGCTTTTACTACAAAAGCGTATTTACCATTTGGGATTTTCTCCAAATTGAATCTTCCATCTAAATCCGCTGTAGTAGCTTTGATGATAGTTTCCTTCTCCAATAGTGTAATTGCAGCAAAAGGTAATGGTTCATTTGTGTTTTGGTCATATATAGTGCCCTTAAGTGATCCTGATTGAGCAAATATAATCTGGGGAGCTGTCAGCAATATTAATAGGACAAGATTCTTTTGGATCATTACATGGTTTTTTATTAATGAATAAATGTAATGAAAATAGTAAGCGATGAAAGTTAACATTCTTATAATTGCTCTATGGTTTCAGCATTATTTACATTTTATAGATTTCTAATAATGCCTAAGAGGAAACATGCCTATAAAACTGGAATAGCTGATGCAATGAAAGTTAGGAAATGCAGAGAAGAAAAAATTAAAGGAATCTGGGCATTTTAACCACTTCTAATTGTTAAAACATCTCAATCCGCTATGTTTAAATTTTCACTAGCTACACTCAGAATCTATTTCCTTTCAAATACTTGAGAATAGGCTTGTTCCATTTGCTCGATTTCATTATCACTCAGTTCTGTGTAAAACTTGCGCTTACGACTTGCAAGCTTTCCTTTATTCTGGTGAAGGAACAAAATCATGCGATCAACTTTATTGTCTGGCATATCTACTATACTCTGAATATCACCTTTAAGTTCATCATAGCATTGAAGAAAAAGTAGTTCTGCTGGAACATCTTCATTAATTGTAGATTGTAAAGCTCGTGCCAAAAATACGGTGTGATTGGTTAGGTCTGGAAATCGGTATAATGCTTCTATTTCTGATGAATTACTAACTGTCATTTCTCCAGAATCATTAATATCATATTTTACTTTTCGCTCAATCAATTTAGAAAGCAACTCTAAAATAGTATCATATTCATTTCTGTGTGCAAGTATTTGAGCAGAAACAGGAATTATTGTACTGTTTGGTACAATGCCATCACGTACTAGAATATCATGAATAAGAAAGCGATGAATCCTTCCATTGCCATCTTCAAATGGGTGAATATATACATAACCAAATGATACCATTGTGGTTTTTATAATCGTTTTGGTTGATGTGTTTTTTTTATTTAGGTCAACTACACCTTGCATGAGAGATCTTACAAATTGCGGTGGTGGGCATACATAATGTATTTTTTGTGTATAGTCTCTCATTGTTTGACCTACATAGTTTTGAAAGTCTCTAAATCCATCATTTGCATATCTTGGGTCAACAATAACGTTTTGTAAACGAACCAATTCTTTTTCAGATAATGATTCTTCAAAGGGTTTTTGTCCTGCTTCTTCTAGTAAAGCTATGAACCTTTCCATTCTATCTTGCGATGGCTCCTCTTTCTCTATTTCACTGGAGGATTTTGATTCTTTTTTATAAAGGTAATAGCTTGCTCGTTTAAAAATTTCTGGAGAGTACTCGTGTTTTAGGTTTTCAATTGCTTCTTCAATATTCCAATCAAGTAACTCGCAGAGTTCAGTAGTCTTTCTGATTATTGGGCAGAATTTTTCTTGTCCTAGAAGATTATCGTTTACTTTCCATTTGGATATTTTTGTAATATTTCCGGTTATATATCGAGACGAGTCCAATATATCCTCGTATTTAGTCGTGGTGATGTTAACCTTTATTGATTTGCCTCCGGTAAACTCATATAGATACCCAATGATTCTCGGATATTTTCGATTTGGATTTGGATTGATGTAGTCTAATATTGTTTGATGGTCAACAGAGGTAAAAACTTCTCTAACGAAAGCCAGGTTTAAATCATCATATTTTAGAGCGAATTCTAAATGAGACATAGGGTTATCAATGCTTACATCATATTTCGATTTGAATGTTCGTACAATCGTATTTGTTGAACTTAATTCTGTTTTGTCCGTTGTTCCGATGTATGACTCATGCGTCAATCGAAAACCTTGGATATTTAATTTTTCCTGAAGCCATGTAAACCCTACTTTTTTCATTTTCTTTCTATTTCCTGGGGTAAATTTAGTTTTGCAAGGGTAAAAATAGTTTATTTTGTTTAATTAAGGGTAAAATTGATTTATTTAACACAAAACTCTATTATTATTCATTTCCTGGGGTAAATTTAGTTTTGCAAGGGTAATATTGGTTTTTAAGCAATGTTTAAGGGTAAAGTGCATTTGATGAAGCTTTGCTTATCATATTGTAAACCGTCGGCAAAAAGTAAACTTTTCAGAGTGTTAGTTTAAGCTAGTAAAACTGTATTATATTTTGTGCCGCTGGTTTCATAATGAAGCACAACCTACTAGTGTTCTATCAGTCGTCAAGCCTAAAAGTATCGTATTCCTTTCAGAATGTAAATGATATTGAGGAAATTTGAAAGGTAGAGTTTTACTCAATATTTAAATTTTCACTAGCCACACTCAGAACATCAATGCAGAATTCTTTAAGATAAATCTCGGTTGTTTCTTCGTTAGCATGCCCCATCATTTTTTTGATCACTGAAGCAGGAACATCTTTACTCTTCAATGTCGAGGCAAATGTATGTCTTGCTACGTAGGTTGTGAGCAATAAAAGAAGCTTTGTCGATTATGACTTTACCGGTTCTAGTATTTTCGTTTTTTAAAAAAGGAGGGTAGTCCAGTGTGAAAAAAATTACTTCACCTTTGCACGAACAATGACAGGATTGTCTTCATCATTGATGCTCTTAACAATATCAGGATAAATTTCTGAAAAGTATTCCTTAAAATCTATGGCATCAATAAATGAATAGTAGTAATCATCAGTACAAAACATGGGGGTAAATGATACCTCATCAACACCTCTTACTCTAAAACCAGGCTTCTTGTTTAATGGGGCATCAAGTAATTCCCATGTATTTGTGCTTTTGTCTTGAATAATAATTTTGGGATCACCTTTATAATCTACTCTAAAAAGCAAAAACTTTTTTGTTTCATAAGGTGTTGAAAATTGGGTTGTAAATCTGGCTACGTCTCTTCTCAATTCTTGACTTTTCATCATTTCTGGTTTGAGACCAGTGTTCTTTAATTTTAGAATATACTTTGGCGAATATGAATCTTTCTTAATCTGAAATAAAGTATCACAAAAAGGTATTTGTAGAATGATATCATTATTATCCTTGGCGATTATTGGCCTAATATAGGAAACAGAAGATTCTAATTGCTGACTTGTTAAAAACTGCAACTTTCTTATTACCTCCATTTTTTCCAGATCAATAAAATAAAGGATATGGCCCGGGGTATCAGTTATATTGTATTTCCCATCAGAAAAAAGAAGCAAAGTCCTGCTATCCAAATTTGAAATACCATCAATGGAAAAGTTGAATTTATGTTCTCTAACAAACTCTCCTTCTGGACTATAGAATAGTAATTTCCTTTGGGCATCATCGTAGATAACGATTTCTCCCCTTGCGGGCATTAAATGAAGCACTCCCATGTGAGCAAACTCACCCGGGCCATTACCACTTGACTGCAATCTGGTAAGAAAACTTCCGTCCAGATTATAAATGGTCAAAGCTTTAGTATGATCTAAGACGTATATGTGTTTGTTGTCTACCTCTAATTTAACCACGATGCCTATGGCTGACTTTTCAACTGATCTGAGTTGAATAAAGTCTACATCTGAACAGTAGTCATCAAAATAAAGCTTTACTGCTTTCTTTTTAACTATGTCCATAACCGGGATATCCTGAACAGTATTGTCCTGTGAAAAACTATGAAAAGAAAAAAGAAGGCCTGTAAGTAAGAAGATAATCCTTTTCATAGTGATTTATAATTTAAGATGATTTAGTTGAAGAAGGCTGCATGAATCACCTTGTTCAATTCGACTATCTGCTTACAGGTTCTACTAACATTCTTTTCATACTAGGATCTAACCAGGGATTAACAAGCTCTTTCAATAGATTGTATTGTTCTGGTGCAATTCTAGTGGTAGTGATATTAAGATCTCTTAAAACCTCATAGCTACCGTCCTTCTGAGAATATTTAATACTTACTGTTCCTAATTCATTCTTTTTGCTTACATCTGTTAAGAAGCTAACTGCCTGATAACCATTTGGCAAAGCAATTGATAAGCTTTGGGATTCTTTTATCTGACTTGGTAAATACATGGCAGTATTTCTTGTGTCATCAAGATGTTTAATTCCCCAACTGTCAAATCCTGATTTGTTTAGTGGAAGATCGAGAAGAATCTTATTATCAAATTTAATAGCCGTGTTTTTCTTTTCTACCATAAAGGTAAGGAGGGTCGATTGTGGGCTTGAGTCCTCGACCGATGATTGACCAGAATACAATGATCTTATCGATTTTGGATTCATCTTTATTCCTAAGTACGGATTGAGTTGGCCAATGTAATTTCCCTCAAATTTACCTGTAAATAAACCCTTGGAATTAAGAACAATGTCTCCATCCCATGATAGCTGAGACTCTAGTTCCCGGGTTGGGTTATATTGAACATTGCTATATCCCATTTCCATAGGTATAATAAAATGATTCTGGAGATTGGCAATAGGATCAATAAGATGTTTATTGCTTGCATCTATGTAATGATAGTCTCCATCAATGGATACCTGAACAAGGTGAAAAGATAATAGATCAAGGTTCCCGATATTATTAATAACAGAATCTTTCTTGATCAAATATGCAGGAACAACAGCAACCGGAATAGCATCCAATCCTAAACTTCTAATCATTGCTGTCAATAAGATAGCCTTTTCTTCAGTTGTACCTGACATGCTTTCCCAAGTTGAGATAGCTGGTTTAATCTTATAGCCTGCAATGCCCAGAGGAACAGGAAGGGTTTTAATTTCATTTATTACAATATCCTGAAGAGCGTCAATTTTTTCGAACGGACTAAACTTGTCAGATAGTCTATCGAGCAAAGTGTTCTTCATTTCGATGCTAGTCTCAAAATTAAAGGCTTCCTGATGTGTAAATTCATTAAAAACTGAGAACATACTGTCTGCAGAGCTGAAGACGATTTGTTTTTTACCCGCATTAAAACGTGGAGCAAAGCCTTCAGCTGAGGTTTGGTCAATATTAGATATCTGCCATGTGTATATATTGTATCCACCTTTTTTACTAAGCTTCGGATTCTCGGATATATTGATTGCGCTAAAGTCAAGTTCCTGATCTTTAGGGACCTTTACAAGTAATTTGTAGTTCTCAACCGGACAATCCTGTGCTAATACTTCATGCCCCATTAATGCATTAGGCGATTCCGGGCTCGAGTAGATAGTATATTTCGAATGTATGATTGCTCCTATCTGTAAGGCTGTATGAACAACAGCTTTATGTCTGAGGTGGCTGAACTGAGCTGCACCAGTTGCATATGAAGGAATCATGTCTACATATCCATTTTCTGGAACAGGAACGATCTCTCCGTCAGGAGTTTTAGTCTCAGCAATCTCAATAACAACTGAGTCGGTTAAGGGATTGAAATAGATATCTGTTTGTCCGTATAGGGAATGAAAGGCTCTGTGCGTAAGAAGCTTTTGTTCTTTTTCTACAGTAAGTTCAGTGGTTCCGTCTGCGTTAAGAACGAATGTTTTCTCAAGTTTAAGGTAAACTGCTTCTGCATCGTTGTACTCTATTTGAGTGTTTTCTGTCTGACAAGCTGCCAGAACGAGAAATAGTAATATTGATAATTTATAGAATTTCATTATTTCTTCTTTAAGACAATTGGTTCAAGGGCTACTTTGTTCTGAGCTAAAACTGCTGCTCTATAATCTTCCCAGTCTTCGGGCTGGTATATTCTTTTGTTAAATCTTGCTGTTTGACTAATCTTCAATGTATTTCCTTCGAGGCTTAGGGATTTATTCCATGAAGCACTTGATCCGTTGATATCAGCTGGATCTGCTTGATATGCAATTGTCAGAGGCAAGCTGAGTTGTAATGTTTCTTCGATCTCAACGAATCTAGAGCAGGATTCACGGAAAGGGTATTCCCTTGCTTCAATGTTTGTGTC
>CAYUNU010000115.1:0-9168 GCA_964446195.1 uncultured Porphyromonadaceae bacterium
CTTGCCCAAACGCGGCAAGAAGAAAAGAAATGGAAAATGACTAACTTTAACTATATTAAACTACACTCTTTTTCGCTATCATGAACCCTAAAATTATTCTCTATTTACTTCTTCTGGGCGCTACCCTACAAGCCCAAACTCTATCCCCGAAACAACTTGAGAAAGCCAAGAAAAATGCAGCACTCGAAATAAAGAATCTACCACCAAAAGGATGGGAAGTTAATCGTTCCGACATGAGCTTCAGCGATATGATGAATGAAGCCTGGAAACTAAAGTTCAGTATGTATAACGAAGACACACCAATGTATATCTACACTTTTGGCAATGGTTCGGGCAAAACTGCTGAGGAAGCATTTAAAAAAGCCAGCTCCAAGGCTCACGAACAATTACCAGGACTGACGCTCTTGTATTTTTCAACCTGGAATATGGCTGCAAAGATCTCAGATGATGAAAGAAGCAAGATTTCGCAGGCTATTAATAATGCGGAGAAAAGCATCAACAAAAGTCTCACGAATATGGGTATTCAGCCTTTCGTGAATATGATCCAAAAAAAAGGAAGTAAGACAACTGTACACCTAAGATACTATTATCCTCAAATGAAGGTTAGAGAAATCGCCAGAGGCTTAATAATGAATGAATTGGAAAAGACAAGCGATTGGAGCAAGGAGAAAATGGTAAAACTTCTGACCTACGACAAGTAGAATTAATCATAGTTGAAATATTGTGCTTTTCCTTTCTGTAGAATCCAAACTATGATGACAAAGGAGCTACATGGACAGAAATGATTTTTCCCAGATCCCGACAATTTAAGTATCATTATTTATGCAACTGCTTCAATCGGGGATAACACATTAATACTCGGCCGGGTTGATCGTGATTATTCCGCACTTTTCTTTGTAGATAATTCAACACACAACCTTAGCAATACTATGACAATTCAGGATATGAAGTATCCAGCAAAAAAAATGTTTTTATCATCTAATGGAACAATTAGTATTGCACCTTTACAAAGAGAAAGTCATGACAAACAAGAGATTGCTTAATCATCTGATAATGGTGCTACCTGGATATACACCGAGATTGCGGGAGAAGAAATACAGGGTAACCCATGGAATTCTGATATCTCCTTCCATGAAAATAATACAGGTTATTCCCCTGGATTAAATGGAGCAGATGCTGGCTTCAGCTACAGAACCTACAAGTAAACAGGCCAATAACAGGCAAAATAGAATTGATAGTAAATTAGCTAAGTAGAGACGCATATTTGCGTCTCTATTTGGCAATAGTCATCCGTTTGGTCTGCAAAAAGTTACCCGCTTTTATTGTATAAAAATAAATACCTGCCTCAAGACTATTAGTTTCCAAATTATAGGAATGCTTGCCCGAAGTCATTGTTCCCAGATCAGCCCTTAACACTATTTTTCCTGTGATATCTATAAGGTCAAATGAAACGTCCGAGCTTTCGGAGAGTTCATAGTCGATCCTCGTACTATTAATAAATGGATTTGGATAGTTCTGCCCAAGACTAACCAGTGCAGAAGTTATATCCATTCCGTCGACAATATTGGCATGATCGTTCAGGTTCAGACGGATCATCAAGTTACGTTTTCCAATAAAGTCGCCCAAACCGGTTTCCCAATTACCATCGTAATAGCCAATTGCTGTTGGTGCCGTCAATTTCACCGAATTATCTGTCCCGATCTCAAGCCCTTGGTTCCTCCTGATAAGATATTCAGGATTATAATTATTAAATGTTATACCCGCATAGACCAGATCTCCCTTATACAGATACTCGGATTCTCCATCTTTTTCCAGAGGCATAGTAACCCAGGTATTGAAATCAGCCGAATCAAGTGGGATCCACTGTGTGCTCATCAGCTCATATGGCTCTTCATCTTCTTCTTGTGGGACAAAATACAGCGAATATTTATAATCAATTAATTCATCGGCCTTACCTCCACCAATAAATACTGAAATAGAGCTCACTTCACAATCATTAAAAATAGGGAAAATTGTCCCATTGAAAAATTCAACATTAGCTTCGGAATTGATATCATACCTTTCTTTTGTAAACGACCAGCTCAGTTCATTGGTGTCATCGGCACGTGAATAAACACTATCAGTTACATTAAAAAATGCTTCACGTTTGTTATCGGATGGGTAGTCATCTGCCGTCATGGATTTGTATTCCGCGGTCATCTTGTAATGTCCATAATCTACAGGGGTATATGTGTCTTCAATTGTTACGGTATCGTTAAACAGTACCTCTAGATATTCTTCATCCGATGTCCTGTGAAACACACTACTCCCATTCTTAGTAATGTCCACGTCAAGATAAACACCGTCAAGATCGCTTTCGCCAAAATTCACAACAGGTGACTGAAAGTTACAGAAACCATTGTCGCCATCAAGTTGAGATTTAGGAATATTATGTATCCAGGCCATGCTGGTATTTGGATCCTGATCATTCCATTCCATCTGAAGATAACCAATCCTCAAGTCAGTATCCCATGCTTCGGCCAGGGTGAAATCATCTACAGCCCAGTAATAAAAGGCTGAATTCATCCAATGCAACCTCATTTGAACATCTGGGTTACCAGCCGCTACTTCAGAGATATTAACTGTCATAATAGCCGGTTTTCCCTTAGGGTAATCTAGCGGGCGGTCTTTATGACCACATCCAAAGTTAACACTAAAGCTGGCAGAATGGACCCAATTATCCACACTAACTTCGAGGAACATATCCACCGGTGAGGAGCCCATAAAATGGGTCTCATACCTAACCACCACCGAAGAATGTGAGCTGCAGTCTATGGAAGGAAAACAAATCGAGTTATCCACCTTAATCTCGTCCTGACCGGCTGGATTGAAACGCTCCATGAAAAGTGCAATGCATCCATCATCCATTGTGGTTGATTGCAACATCGGATCCTGAGTCAGGTAATCTACAAATTCCCCATTCCACCATTCCCAGTTGGTTCCCTGGTCTAGAGGATCAAGTAAATAATAACCGGGAGGAGCTGTCCATCCCTTAGGATCGTCGGGATTTCCCCAGTCAAAAGTTTCGGAATAAAATACCTCTCCGTCACCTTTCGTAATCGGATCCTGGGCTTGCACCTGGATAACAGCTGCAAAGATCAGGAATACAGTGGTGTAAATGATTGTTTTCATAGTAGGATTTTTGGATTAAGTACACAATAGATACAAATCTACACAGCTTAGAAGGAGGCCAGGGCCATTTATTTAGCCACATTGCATATTATCTAACCCTTAAGGTCATACAAACGCATTCAACTTCTCGAAAAATTAATATGATTTTCTAGTTGATTGTGGAAAAAGTATTCTCATACCCTAACACTAATAATCACCTCAATTAATTATATTTGCACTCCCAAACACACACACACTTCTTAACACACCCACACCCACACCCACACCCACACCCACTTCGGGATGTAGCTCAGCCAGGTAGAGTACTCGTCTGGGGGGCGAGGGGCCGGGAGTTCAAGTCTCCCCATCCCGACTTGATGTAGAAGCAGTTATGATTAGTTTCGTAGCTGCTTTTTCTTTTGGTAGCAATATGCTGGCAATTTTCAACACTAATCTCATATTCAAATTAAGCTCGTCCATCCATCCGCAACCCATAGTAGATATGCCGAAGTGTTTGAGCACCCTCTGCCGAAAATGAAAGCGTTCTTGTATTGCCTTGATCTAATGTATGTTGATCACAAATTGTATTTTGGGGGAGTTGGTGTAAAAATAAAAGCTGTAAAACTTATATTATAAAGTATTACAGCTTTTATTGCTTAAGTATTAGTGTGAATTTATTTAGCTACAAAAATATAGCTTAATCTATTTTCGCCGGTTTCATCTGTGTAACCAATTAGGCCAGCAGCATCTTCCATTGATGCACTGAACTCAAGATCTTTATCTGTAGCAATGTCAAGATCAAAAGGAACTTCATCAAGTATGAAAATTTTTCCATCATCTGAAAGTTCCCATGTTCCATTTGTAGGATCAACTTTTTGTCCTAATAATTTTGCATACGATTCATATTTTCCATCTTCTTGAAAATCATAGTAAATTGGAATTATAGTTAATAAATCCAAAAAGGCTTGTACCCCCGAATCCTCTTCAGCAAGTTTTACTTGATCAAGTTGCCATTCTGTTTCAATAATGTCGTCTCTAGTTTTTTCAGTTCCTTCTAGTTTTTCACATGAGGTGAATGATGCTACTAATACAATAGCAAAAATAAATGCAATATTTTTTCCCATTTTATATTATTTAAAAATTAAGGCTACAAAACTAATTTTTATAATGAAATATACTGTTAATAGAAGCAATCTATTATGAGAAGTTTAATGAAATATCAACTTAATATTATTCATTGGCTGCTACAACTTACAAACTATTTAATAGCTTTGAAATACCTTAACTGATTTTAAATATTCAAGATTTTGCTGCTGTTTGGTGGCTAGATAATCCGGTGCAAAGACCATTGTGCAAATGACGAATAAGTGCAAAAAAACAGAATTAGAACCAGGCTTATTGAACTTATTTTCATGACTATGAAATTCTAATAATATTCATAAACCCATCTTTTAGTCGAATCCGTAAGAACCTGCTGCTTAACGAGAGGATAACCATCCGAATCATACTCATATTGATATCCATAAGATTTGTGCCTGTATGTATAACCGGAATTTACATTCCTATTATTCACACGGTTAGTCAGGACATTATATCATAAAAAACCCACCCAACTCAGCTTTGTCTCCAAAAACTTTGTTGGATGGGATCTAATAAATATCTGATTTTTTAACTCAAGCCATAAAAATTAGTAAAGATGAAGATTACTAAGGAAGAAAAGCAGCGATCTACCCTACCTTTTTAGCGTAATACCAATCTTCCCTCCGGAAAATGTTCCTCCACCTACTTCAGCATGAACCCAGAGGTTATCAGTAAGCTTATAACGACCTCCAACCTGACCACTAATATTGATCCTCAGGCTGGTACTAGAGTAGTAACTCCCAACACGTAAGTACGGCCCCGCACTCAAGCCTGCATAAACATCCACATTATCGGGAAGCTCAAGAATCCTGCCGGCATGATAGTTTGCATTGGCTGACCCCCCTATATAACCGTAACTATACGTGTACAACAAACGATAACGCACTGAAGCCTCAATACCAATAGTGATATCATCAGTGAGCCAATAATCAGCGCCAATATATAAAGGAATACCCCAGGTGGATAAACCAACCCCGGCATTGAATTGGAGCTTACTTTTGTCAATATCAACTTTTTGTTTATCCTCGCTAGCTTCCTGAGCAAAGGATAATCCAACCATGAGTAAGGCAAGAAGTGTAAGAGTCATTTTTTTCATAATCAATAAGTTTAGCTGTATAAAATTTTTGAATTTCAATTCCGTCCCCTTTGGGGGTGTGGCTATTTGCATCCACAAAGTAATATTAATAATTAATGCGTGATTTGACAAACCATTTAGAAGCTAAATAATATTATTCATATGTATCCTTGCTTATTTTATAACAATAAACCCAGACACTGGAATCATCCTCCCCAGACCCTCCTATCATCCCCTGATCAACAAGCCTTTTTACTACCTCTCTGGCATGCTGCTCATTCAGAGCTTCGCTATATGTCCAGCACCCAAACTCTTTGCTAACATTATGATCCGAAAACAAACTAAGCTCAGGGTCATCGCTTATACCAACATAAAATTCAGAAATATCGGTGTACTTGCACTTTTTTGTAATATGAGCAATTATCTCCCGGATAATTGCTTGAAAATCTTTTTCCATACCTGACCTTAAATGAAAACAATATAATCATACATATGTAATCATATAAAAATAAGATTAATTTTACAGAAACAAATAATCAAAGATCATGGCTAAGTCACAAGACGCAAAGAAAAACGTAAAAAAAGAGCCACAGAAAAGTGCGAAAGAGAAAAAAGAAGCTAAAAGGCTGAAAAAAGCAATGAAGGATTAAAGCTCCTCTTCTTTTTGATGTCCCCTCCAACGAAAGCCAGTTAAATTATGGACCGGATATCCCTTGTTCGTAAATTTTTATCTTTTCAAATTATCCTGATTTGTTTCTCTTGCGATAATGAGATTATGCTATTTCAAAATCTCCTCAACCGGGTCGTAATACAGATTACTCCCTTCGTGTAATTCATATGAATCATGACCAAATAAGTGACATCTGGTAAGCCTGTCAATAGCATCAAAAATTCCCAAAACCCCATTTGTCCTGATTGTACCAAGAACATAAACCGAACAAGAAGGATAATAAATACAGTCCATTATATCCTGATGTGATATTTGCTTTTTATAAAAACCGAAAAGTTTATCCACAAAACCAGCCCCCTCAGGTAATTCAGGTGCCACTCGCTTATCAAGACTAAACGAATCATAATAAAGAAATTGATATCCAAAACCATCCCATTCGACCAATTCAAGAATATTCTGAAAAACACCCTTTTTGATCTTTATACGATTTTGATTGACTATCTCAACTGTCTCTCGGATACCGCCAAAATAATAACGGAGAAACCAGGGGCTTAAATTTAGGAAAATAACATTATTTTGGAGAACAAATACGGAACCAACACCCAGTAAACCAATGCCTACACACAGAAAAAAAGAGGCCAGGCCTTCTCCGATTTTTCCCGAGATAATCTGGCCTGAGCCAGGAATAATGCTGCTTAAAAATGGAAGGACAGAAGGCTTAATTTTTAAGCTTTCCTGATATTGACTCCTGATATTGACCAACTCAGCCCTTTTTCCAATTTCATCAGGATAAATAGAATGGTAAAAAGAATCAAATGACCTGTCAAATTCGTTTAAACCCCAATATGCCATACCAAGCAAATAGTTTTTTTTCCTGATGCATTCTTCACCTGCATCTGTCCTTACGCTTTTCAATAAGCCGACAGCCCCGTAATAATTACACTCCTCAATATATAGTATTGCTACTTGAAAAATTATCTCAGCCTCCAAACTGTCATTTATACAGGCTGTTGCAGCAAGATCAAAATACTTTTTAGCCTCCTTTTTGTCACCTAAGGAAGCATAGCACAAAGCCGTTTTTGTCTGAAAATAAACAGGACTTAACTCACCAGAGAAAAAAATTGCTCTTTGATATTCCAGTATGGCCTTCTCATATGACCCAGATGCATACAGGGAATCTGCCCGACCAACAAGCTGCTCTATGCTCTGGGCACTAATGCCAGAGGTAATTATAGAAAAGCAAAGTAATACTAAAAGATTTATCCTTTGATATAACATAATTACACGTACCAGTTGACCTTCCGGGCAAAATCAAAATAATCACCGCCCGGAATCACTATCAAAAAAATCAGGATGCTGAATAGACTAGAGACTATAGGCAAACCCTAAAAGCGGTCGTCCTTTGGGGTCAAGGCTAACTAATGGCTTTATCCTGTTAATAGCAACAGGTAGTTTAGCTATGTATATATTTTTCCAGGGATCTGTAAGTGCTCCAATCAGATACCCAAAACCCGCCGACAAACCAGTCAAAAATAAGGATGCACCAATATAAGGCCCTACACCTATCTCGGCCAGTTCATCTTTGTCTCCTAACAAACCAGCTAAGGCAAAAGTTGCTAAGCAACATCCGCCCATTCCTGCTGCCCACGTACCTGCGCTACCTTTCTTGGCCGTAACCAGTTTTACATCAGCTAATGAATAAGTTCGTAACTCCCCGCCCACCAAAAAACTTACTGATTCATCAGATAAAGTGCCCTTTTTCCCGGTTATGCTCGGGCCATCCGATAGAGTGATTTTCATCTTATTATATTTTTGAGCAATGCCGGTAGTGAAGAGGAAAGGAAACAGAATAAGCAGAATAATTAATTTTTTAACTTTCATCGTAGTAGATTTAAATTTTGCAAAAAAGGAATAGTATTAGCATTTCATTTATCAAATTTTACGAAAAAATGATGACAAAAAAAATTAATTCGACAACTAATTTTCTGAAAACTAGATACATCCACCACATCAGCAATACTGCCAAAATTAATATCTTTGCATGCGTGATTTAAAATACGCTAGTTAATCATATTCCCTTTTCTTAACATGAAATCGACCTCGATACCCATTATTACTATTATTCTGCTCCTAACAGTCTCATGCAATAACTTCAAACAGAAGAATTACATCCATGATTTTCCACCCTTTTCTGATGATGGCAACATTACGGTTGTAGTAGAGATACCATCAGGCACAACTGAAAAATGGGCGGTCGATACAACTGATGGTGAGCTGAAATTGGAAATGATAGATGGTAAACCAAGAATTATTAACTACCTGGGATATCCGGGGAACTATGGGTTCATCCCGCAAACATTACTCGACAAGCAATCGGGTGGTGATGGAGATCCTCTGGATGTCATTGTTATAGGTCCTCCGGAAGAAAGAGGCAGCGTGATTAGCTGCAAGCTCCTGGGAGTATTATATTTAAAGGACAGAGGAGAAACAGACGATAAGCTGATAGCCTTGTCCAAGCAATCTACTCTGTTTAAAATCAATAGTCTTGAAGAACTGCAACTCAAATACCCTGGTATCCTCGAGATATTGAAAACCTGGTTTAAGAATTACAAGGGCCCCGGAAAAATGACTTCTACCGGTTTCGGAAATAAGAAAGATGCAAATAGAATTCTTGAGTTAGCAATAGAGGGCTACAATAATAAGAATTAAGCTCCTACATTCCGGTTTTTGCACGCTGAAAGAAAACAAAAGCCCTTCCCCGGGGAAGGGAAGAGCCATTTGCATTACTCTAGTAATGGTGATTGTTGCGAGGTTTAACAGGTGAGAAATGCTAAACAATCAATTTTTTATTTTCTGGAGAATGAAAAATAAAAAATGTTCTTCGTGAGAATTTTCATAAATTGTAGAACCTGAATTTTCAAAACTTATAATAATGAAGAAACTTGCCCTTTTTATTCTTGTTGGATTATGTACCAGCACCTTCGCCTTTAGCCAGGATAAGGAAGGCCAGAGAGCTTTCAATGATTCTTATACCGGACAGCAACTTGATCGCATAGCCTTCCCACTAGGAGGCCTTGGCGCCGGGATGATATGCATGGAGGGAAGCGGGGCTATATCTCATGTTTCAATATTC
>CAYUNU010000116.1:0-9126 GCA_964446195.1 uncultured Porphyromonadaceae bacterium
TAAAATATGCAAGGACAATAACATACAGGATACTGATTGAATAAACCAGTCCAAGTCGGACTACCTTATTCTGTAGCAGCCGGTCGGGATGCAGTATATGTGCGATTTTCGATAACACCTATAATAATTATTGCCAGGATTAAGGTTAAAAAGACAGACATCAAAACAATAACGCTTCTTTTTGGAGAAGATTTCTTGTCGGCTGCAAATGGTGGTGTAACTACCTGACTATAGGTAATTTCCTTGTCCAGCTCAGAGCGGGTATCAGCCTGTAACACTTCTATCTCCACAAGAGATTTAAGTATTCCATCATACTGATCCTTATATTTTTTGTACAGATAGCCTTTGTCTGCCATATTTTCAAGAAACTTCTCAGCATCAGCACTTTTTGCTGTATTCTTATACATTGCTCTGGCTGCTTCAGCTGTTTGCTCACCATAAAATTCCAAAATGCCAAATTCATCTCCCAATTGGTCTATGGAATCGCCCAGAATACCCAATGTACGATATCCCTTTTTAAGTTGCTCAGCATAAACATCAAAAACTTCCTGATGCTTAATACGATGTAGTTCGGCTACCTTATTATTATAGAGGTCAATAAGAGCATTAACTAAATTTTTCGCCATTTGTGGATCCGTATCCAAAACCTCGAGTCGAACAGCTTCGTTTTCTGTCTTCCTAAAGCTCACATTATCACTATACTTACTTATAATGGAAGAAAGATAATACTTATAACTCTTATCAATCTTATAGTGCTTATCGAGTTCAAATTTCTCAATCAGCTGATCCCGGATATCACCCGAATTAAGGATTTCAAGCATCTGCTCTGTATAGCTTTCCTCAGAATACTCTCCCAGGTTCACCGGATAAACCACGGCAGTTGACTTAAACTTTGGTTTGATAAAACCAGGGCCAGAAAATGCTATTGAGATGATCCCTGCAACAATGCCAATCACAATTAGGTGGACCTTCCATTTCCACACAAGATCGAGGATATTCTTATTACTAAAATAGTTCTCCATTGTTTTGATTTTATTGAGCAATTATTAGGAAATAGTTCTTTTTACCTTTTTGAGCTAATAGATATTTATCATTGATCAGTGAGTCCAAACCAATATTAACATCAGGATTGTTGAGTTTTTCTTTATTAAGACTAACTCCTCCTCCTTTAATGTTACGTCTTAAATCTCCTTTTGAAGGAAAAACGCTTGTTTCATCCGCGAGCAGATCTAATATCGGTATACCATTATCCAGTAATTTTTTCTCAATCGTAAATTGTGGCACTCCTTCAAAAACAGACAGGAATGTTTTCTCATCCATTTTAATTAAAGTTTCTTTGGTACCCTTTCCAAAGAGTATCTGTGATGCTTCTATTGCCGACTCAAGCTCCTCTTCGGAATGAACGAGCTTCGTAACATCCTCAGCAAGTGTCCGTTGAAGCAAGCGCATGTGAGGTGCTTTCCGATGCTCAGTAATCAGGGATTCAATATCCTCTTTTGTACGTAAAGTAAATATCTTAATATAGCTTTCTGCATCTTCATCTCCCGTGTTCAACCAAAATTGATAGAAGCTGTAAGGAGATGTTTTCTCAGGATCCAGCCAAATTGTTCCAGACTCTGTCTTACCGAATTTTCCGCCGTCGGCTTTCTTAATCAAGGGAGAAGTTAAGGCATATGCCTCTCCGCTGCTCTTTCTTCTGATCAATTCTGTTCCGGTAGTGATATTACCCCATTGATCAGAACCACCCATTTGCAATCTCACACCCTTGTTAACATACAAATGATAGAAATCAAAACCTTGAACCAACTGGTAGGAAAACTCGGTAAAGGACATACCGGTATCCAGGCGCTTCTTAACTGAGTCCTTGGCAGTCATATAATTTACAGTAATATGCTTGCCCACGTCTCTGATAAATTCCAGAAAGGAAAATTCCTTCATCCAATCGTAGTTATTCACCATAACAGCCTCGTTGGGCTCATTATTATCAAAATCCAGGAACTTGGATAATTGCGTCTTAATACAATCCTGATTATACCTCAAGGTTTTCTCATCCAACAGATTCCTTTCCTCTGATTTTCCTGATGGATCACCAATCATTCCTGTTGCACCTCCAACAAGAGCATAAGGTTTATGCCCGGCAATCTGGAAATGCTTAAGCATCATAATTCCCACCAGGTTACCAATATGCAAGGAATCGGAAGAAGGATCAAAGCCAACATAGGCTGATCCCATTTCTTTTAAGAGAAACTCCTCAGTACCAGGCATAATATCATGTATCATACCTCTCCACCTGAGTTCATTAACAAAATTCATAGAAAAAATTTTTGCCAAAGATAGTCATTTGATAATAACGACCGATCAGCTAATTACAGTATCAAGGCTGTCATGCTTTTTATCGCGTATCTTATTGAACCTTTCGTGAAACTTTTTCTCTAAATCTTCAAAGTTTAAAAACGGAAGAAGGTTAGGGACAAGGTTTGACATCGGTTGAAAAAAGAGGGACTTTTCCTTTGCCTCTTCTGGGATAAAATTTTTCCTTTCGTCAACTATATCGAGAACAAACAAAATCACACT
Organism: uncultured Porphyromonadaceae bacterium; assembly: GCA_964446195.1. Lineage (GTDB taxonomy): Bacteria > Bacteroidota > Bacteroidia > Bacteroidales > UBA12481 > JAUVKA01. The sequence continues at coordinate 2,575 of CAYUNU010000116.1, forward strand.
GGTAATCAAAGCTGCCTTAAGAACGCCAACAGCTATCCCAACCAGACGGTTGATCCATCCCAGAGCCAGAGATTTCATTAACTGGCTCAGCATTGTTGCAACAACATGAATAACAATAACAATAATAATAAAGGTTACAATGAAGGATATAATATTCATATACTGACTCTCAATACCCCATGTAGTAAGCAAATTAGCTGTCCAATCAGAAAATTTAATTGCCCCCCATATTCCAAAAATCAGAGCAGCCAGCGAAGCAACTTCCCCTATAAGTCCATTTTTATAACCCGAAAATAAGCCCGCAACAATAGGGATAAGAATAAGAAGATCTAACCAATTCATATCAAGCAGTTTTTATGATTCAAAAGTAGCTATATTTTTTTTGTATTTTTGAAGTCCCCAAAGATCAAACAGGGCAAACATAATAACTTATGCCGATTATAAAATCCATTTTTTCCTGGTTCATCACCAAACGGCAATACCAGATCGACTTTTTTAAAAAATTCCCTATAGAAGTCCAACAGGAAACACTTGCCGGTATTGTCAAAAGGGCAAATGACACTCTATTCGGTGAAGAGCATGGTTTCAAGAATATCAATTCATACGCTGACTTTAAAAACCAGATCCCTGTAAGAGATTACGATGCATTTAAGCCATACATCGAAAAAGCACTAAACGGAGAAGACAGCGTATTATACCCTGGAGATGTGAGATGGTTTGCAAAATCATCAGGAACCACAAGTGCAAAAAGTAAATTTATTCCCATAACCCGGGAAAACATGGAAGATTGTCATTTTCGCGGCGGGAAAGATGCACTGGGCTTTTATCTAAGCAATAATCCTGACTCCAAATTATTTAAAGGCAAGAGCCTGGTTATAGGGGGGAGCCATCAGATTTCTAACTACAATTCCGATTCGTATTTTGGGGATCTGTCTGCAGTATTGCTTCAAAACATGCCATTCTGGGTCCATATCCTGAGAACCCCGGATCTCTCCATTGCACTGATGGATGAATGGGAAGAGAAAATTGAAAAAATGGCTGAAGCGACCATAAAGGAAAACGTCAGTAATATAGCCGGTGTTCCTTCCTGGGCTCTGGTACTGATGAATCGCATATTGGAAATGACAGGAGCCAAAGACATACATGAGGTGTGGCCAAATCTTGAGTTGTTTATGCATGGGGGAGTAAGTTTTGACCCTTACCGGCAACAATTTAAGGCCTTGTTTCCCAAGCCCTCAATGAACTATCTCGAAACTTATAATGCCTCAGAGGGATTTTTTGGTATTCAGGATGATCCCCAGCATGATGATATGCTATTAATGCTTGATTACGGAGTTTATTACGAGTTTATCCCAATGTCAGATTGGAATTCCAACAAACCCAAAGTTTTTCCTCTGGAAGAAGTGGAGATGGGAGAAAACTATGCTATTGTCATATCAACCAGTGCAGGCCTATGGAGATACAAAATAGGAGATACAGTTAAGTTTACTTCTCTTAAACCATATAAAATTAAAATTACCGGCCGTACCAAACATTTCATAAATGCTTTCGGTGAAGAGCTTATAATTGACAATGCCGATAAAGCCCTGCAAAAAGCCAGTCAGCTTACAAAAGCAGATATTGCAGAATATACTGCAGCGCCGATCTTCATGAACGAAGGGGAAAAAGGTGCTCATCAGTGGCTTATCGAGTTTTCTTCGCCCCCCGACAGCATTGAGCATTTCATTGAAATTCTGGACAATACCCTTAAAGCTAATAACTCCGATTATGAAGCCAAACGGTATAAGAACCTTGCACTTGCAAAGCCCGAACTAGTTTTAGTAAAAAAAGGCACCTTCCATAAATGGATGAAATCCAACAACAAACTTGGAGGCCAACATAAGGTTCCTCGCTTATCAAACGACAGAGATATCGTTGAAGAAATCCTTAAACTAAATGCCTGAAGATGAAACTACTCCGCTTAGTTGCTGTATTGTTGTGCCATTTGCTTTTGGGAACAGTTGGAGTAGGCCAAAACATGATTTATGAATTCTCCGAATCATTTAATTTTGGATCATCCGATCCTCTTGGTCATTTTTTTCTGGTCAAAGAAGATAAAATAAAAAAAATCGATAGTCTGGGTAATACACTTTACTCATATTCTAACCCAGGCCTAGGAAATATTTCGCATATTGATGCTTCGGATCCTTTTCGAATACTACTTTACTACAAATCTTTCAACCAGATCCTTTACCTCGACCGCACCCTTTCTGCTATTGGAGATCCCATCATACTTGACGAGTTGGACATATTCTCAATAGCTGGAATTTGCCGATCCAAACAAGGAGGGTTTTGGCTGATTGATTCATATAGCAATTCCTTATTACAAGTTGACAATAATCTTGTAAAAAAAACTAATGCCCGTATAACAAGTCTTAATATTGGAAACGTCAAGCCATGGTTTCCCATGCTTGAGTGGAAAGAAGGTCTTTATATTTGTGACCCCCAACAAAAGATCATGCTATTCGATCTTTTTGGTAAACAGATAAAATCTATTCCGGTTAAGGCAAACGACATCTTCTCACTCGACAGCAAAATAATATTTAGCGGAGATCAGGTCTTACAAATTTATCAGGAATATCCGCCTGTCCTTTCTGATCTTTTAACCTTAGATATTCCTGGTTGGAAACAGATAATAATTTCCAAAGATTTTGCTCTGATAGAGACGGATTCGAGATGGTTCTTGTACAGAATAAAAAAAACCCTTCATTAGTCTGAATAGAAGTTAAATTATTTGTATTTTCGACCATAAGCCAAACTAAAATTATATAGTTGATGCACATAGCAGTAGCAGGGAATATAGGTTCCGGAAAGACTACCCTAACCCGGATCTTAAGCAAGCATTTTAATTGGGAGCCCCATTTCGAAGATGTAGATGACAATCCTTACCTGAATGATTTCTATGGTGACATGCAGAGATGGTCCTTTAACCTTCAGGTTTATTTTTTGAATTCAAGATTCAACCAGGTTCTGGATATTCGAAAGTCAGATAAAACCGTAATACAGGATCGTACTATTTACGAGGATGCATATATTTTTGCGCCAAACCTGCATTCTATGGGTTTGATGACAACACGTGATTTTGAAAATTATTATACCCTTTTCAATCTTATGGTTTCTTTGGTTCAGCCTCCCGACCTGGTTATTTATCTAAGAGCTTCAGTTCCTACGCTCGTTAATCAGATTCAAAAAAGGGGAAGAAAGTACGAGGACTCAATAAGGCTGGATTATCTAAAGCGTTTGAGCGAAAGATATGAAAGCTGGGTTGAAACATATAATGACGGGAAACTTCTCATAGTGGATGCCGATTCAATGGATTTTCTTGGAAACCCTGAGGATGTTAACCTGATTATAGATAAAATCAATGCTGAACTACACGGCTTGTTTTAATCAACTCTTTCAACCCTTTTAATCAAAGCCATTACATCACCCCATACCGATAGTGGTAGTTTTGGCCCGGTTACCTCAATAACCTTACCTGCAAGAATACTGCCGATCTGTCCGCATTGGACATCAGTCATGCCTCTTGACATACCATATAAAAACCCAGCTGCATACAGATCACCTGCACCTGAAGTATCAAGTGGAGTAGCAGCTATAGCTTCTACATGAACAGCTTCTTTGCCTGTTCTAATCCACGAGCCATCCTTACCTATTTTCACAACTGCCTTACCACACATCATAAACAGCTCTTTCAGAGCCTCTTCAGGCTCTTTACCTGTCATAGCCTTGGCCTCTTCCTCATTGGCGAAAACAATGGTAACATACTTTTTCAGAATATCTCCCAAAAATTCTCTGTTTTCCTCCACCACATTATAACTTGCCATATCAATCGACACCTCAAGCCCGGCTGACCTGGCCATTCTTACAGCTTTTTCAATCAAGGCATGATTCTGAACCAGATAACCCTCAATATGCAGGAGCTGATATCCTTCAAACAATGCCTCAGTAATATGCTCAGGGGATAACTCCAGCGATGCTCCCAAAAAAGTTGCGAAAGTTCTTTCCGAATCAGGTGACACAAAAGCTGTAGCTCTACCGGAAGGTGACTTGGAGTAATTAAACACAGGCTTAACACCCTTGCTCTTCATATCCTCCTCAAAGAATGATCCATACTCATCTTTTCCTATGGATCCTAAGAACCCTGTTTCAACACCTAAAGAGGCCAGGCCATGTATAGTATTTGCTGCTGAGCCTCCTGAGCTTAACTCCTTATCAACACCTTCCAGCCTTTGATGAATATCCTTAAGGCGAATAGTATCAATCAATTGCATACTAGCTTTAGGCAGGTTAAGCTCTTCCAAAAGCTTATCATCAGAGAGATGAATTATTATATCAACAAGGGCATTGCCCATTCCAAGAACTTTCATAATAATAAGTTTATCGCAAAAGTATGTATTTGCAGAAAAACTTATGCATTAATAAGATATTTAGTCAATAAATCAGAATAAGTATAATTTTGTAAAAAATTAAAAGCCATGTTATTCAAATCAGAAATTGAGAAGGAATATTTTCGAAAAAACAATATTATTACCCAAACAGGAAATATACCATATATTATGGTCGACCAGTTTCAGGAGCTGGGCCAGATTACAGCCCTTCGGTTTATTGAGTGGGTGTCGGAGAATCCTGATGGAGTAGTTAGCCTTCCCACAGGCAAAACACCTGAGCATTTCATTTACTGGGCCAAGTATTTTATTAATAACTGGGAAAATAAAGCCAGCCAAAAACTAATGGCCGAAAAGGGTTTAATCCTAAAAAATAAACCCTCATTTTCAGGTTTGCATTTCGTGCAGATTGATGATTTTTATCCAATAAATCCGGATCAGCACAACAGTTTTTATTTCTTTGTGAAAAAATTCTACATCGAGAACCTGGGACTCGACCCTTCAAAAGCCCTCTTGATTAATTCCGCAGAAATCCCTCTCCACGAAGGATTGAAGTGCATGTCGGTATTTCCCGACTTCAGCATCGACTTAAGTCTCAGGAACAGAGAACCAAAAAACTATCTTGAGGAAATCCAGCAGAAATCCATATTTATGATAGACAATTGGTGCATGGGATATGAAGATAAAATCCGCAATATGGGTGGCATTGGATTTTTTCTTGGTGGCATTGGGCCCGATGGTCACATAGCGTTTAACACCCGAGGAAGCGACCATCACTCCACAACCAGGCTATGCTCTACAAATTATGAAACACAGGCAGCTGCCGCAGGAGACCTGGGTGGTATTGAAATATCAGGAAAAAGAAATGTCATAACCATTGGACTGGGTACCATTGGTTTTAATCCTGATGTAAACGCAATAATATTTGCCGCAGGAGAAGCCAAGGCTAAGATTATTAAAAATGCCATTGAATTAGCTCCTGATGTTAAAAATCCTGCATCAAAACTCCAAAGCCTTACCAATTCCAGATTTTACCTCACTAAAGGAGCTGCCAAATTACTTAAGGATCAGAGGGAAAGTTGTTATGCCAGCGGAGATTGGTCGCTTAGCAAATCTATATCTGCCCTCCTTGAATATTGCCAGGAAAAAAATATTTATCCCCACAAAATGCCCGAAAATGTCTTTGTTACTGTACCAGGATTTGATAAAACAGAGGCAATTAAGGCTCCTGAGGTAAATGTTGCACAAACAGTCCAGGAAATAAAAAACAGATTACATAGGGGTACCAAAAAAATATCAGGAAAAACAATCTTGCACACAGGACCTCATCACGATGATATTATGCTGGGCATAATGCCTTTGGTAAACCGTCAGCTTCGCGACAACTCAAACAATGTACACTTTGCCGTCATGACATCAGGCTTTACTGCGATAAGCAATAAGTTTTTGATTACCAGCCTTAGATATTGCCTAGATTTAATTAATTCAGGTGATATTCAAATGATTCATTATCCTGATTTTTTTATAACTGGTTATTTGTACAAATGGGACAAAGACGTCAACCATTACCTGAACAAAGTTGCCAAACAAGATGATGAAGGGAAAAAGAGAGGCCTTTGCCACAGAATCACCAGGTGCATGGTTGAAATTTACAAGATGCAATCGGTGGAAGGATTGATTAGGCATATCGAAAGCACAATTCAAGCTCTTGAGGGATATTATGAAGGTGAGAAAAACTCCAGCGATATCCAGAGCTTAAAAGGTATGATACGTGAGTTCGAGGAAGAGTTGGTTTGGGCTCACAGTGGCAAACTTGTTAAAGATATTCATCACCTAAGACTAGGTTTTTATAAGGGCGATATATTTACCGAACAGCCCGAGAAAGTAAGAGATGTGGAACCCGTCCTTGAGCTGTTTCGTCAAATAAATCCTGATATTATAAGTGTTACAATGGATCCTGAAGGCAGTGGCCCTGACACCCATTTCAAGGTGCTGCAAACAATAGCTGAAGCATTGAGGATTTGGAGTGAAGAAAAAGATCTATCAAAACTCGTTATTCATGCATACCGAAATGTTTGGTACAGGTACCATCCCTCAGAAGCAAATGTTTTTGCTCCTGTTTCAC
>CAYUNU010000117.1:0-9067 GCA_964446195.1 uncultured Porphyromonadaceae bacterium
GAAGACAAGGTATTATCACTCACTGCAATGAGTTTGCAGTGAGTGAAAATTATTACATAATAACATATGAGATTGAATAACTATTTGATGAAATACTCCCAAAAAATGTGTGTGAAAACAACTTTAAAAAGGAATAGAATAAGTCGCTGACTGGAAAAACCGACCTAGTTGGTTTTTCCAGCAAGTACAGCAGAAATAAAAAACTATTTGCACAAGCTCATTGTCGAGACTGACGATGAAAACATTCTCAGTAAAGTGCAGGCTTATTTTTTTACCTTAAAAGGCAAAAACATCGATTGGTGGGACACCATATCCGATCAGGAAAAAGACGCCATCAACATCGGTCTAAGGCAACTGGAAAATGGCGAGGGGATACTGCATGAGGAAGTCAGGAAAAAAGCTGACAAAATCCTAGGTAGAAAATGAGGCAGTACCAAATCATCTGGTCCCCGCTGGCCGAAGAGTCTTACCTGAATACCCTTTCCCAGATTCTGGAGAAGTAGTCCATCAAAAAAGCAGAAGGTTTTGAGGCAAAGGTGGAAGGCTTGTTGAAGAAACTAAAAGCTCAAAAATACCTTTGTCCGGCTTCCGGTAAGCAAACCAGTCTAAGGCGTTGCCCAGGATCCCAGACCACCAGGATCGAAAAAACTCAAAGGGCGAAATGGATGGCGTATCCGCCAAGGAGATTTCCGGGTAATCTATGAAATCCAGGATGATCAGTTAATTGTTATCGTCCTGGATGTCGGGAACAGAAGGGATATCTATAGATAAGCTATCAAGTTCCTAATTTACTCCTTCTCTGTATTGATTAGCAATACTCCTTTTTTTCCTTGCTTCCCGTATTTTCTAACGGCTTCAACTTTTTCAAGCTTAATTATTGATTTGATATCATACTTGTTAATACTGGAAAAATATTCCCTTTTTTCATCTCTGTCATCCAAGATTTTTCCATTAAGTATTGCAAGTAATTTGGTTGAGATTAAGATCGTATCTCCTTTTGTCTTGATCTGCTTAATGTCCTTATGTTCTATTTCGATTGAAAAAAACATTGTGCTGTCTACATGCACAAGATCTAAAACATAAACCGGAGACTTAATTAGGCTATGGCTTTTTGATAGATCAATATTTTGCGACCACACATTTGTAAAACCAATCAACGATAATACTATTAGATAAATCTTTTTCATGTTTACCAAAATATAAGCCAAGGAAAATACCTTAAAAATGGGTCATTATAAGTTGCTAATCCGCTTGTACTCCCAATATTAAATGTGGTTTCATAACGATTAACAACATAAGAATCTAGGTGTACATAGTCGTAGGCTCCATGCCCTCTTGCAGTTGTTGTCTGACTTACACCAGGTCTTAATAAAGCAAGTGGATCAGAGGAGTTATCAACTCTATTTCCCATTGCATCTACCCAAATTGTTTTTCCAGGGGCATCCCAATGTGTATGATACATGGCAAAAGCATCTGCCGGTGCTGTAATACCACCTCCGTTTGGAGGTTCTATTCCATGAGAGTTTCTCCAAGCCCTTGGGAAACGCTGAGTACTCCCGTCATTCATTAAAAATCCTCCGTATTCTTTTCGCCAGAACCTTGAACGTTGGAAATCGGCTTGCATAGTCTTAGATTGCTTATAAGAGATATCATGATTCCCAAGCCTATTGCCCCCACTTTTCCAACCAATATAGGAGGTTAACTCATAGGTTCCATATGACAAGGCTCCTCCAACTAAGGCAGATCTCAATATATCTTCTCCTGAACCTCCATATAAAGCAGTGTTTAAACCTGAACCAACACTACCTCCTGCTACAGCTCCAAGCCCTCCGCCAATAGCTGTTCCTACACCTCCACCTACAAATCCTGATAATGCCCCAAATGCGGCACCCTGTAGCATCGCCTGTCCATCCCATTCGGTCGCAAGCCCACTAAAACCAGCCCCACCAAATGCCCCTGCTGATGCTCCGGCTAGTACTGCTCCTCCACCGGCAGTACTAACACCAGATGCTACACCTCCTGTTGCCGCTCCAATCGCTGCACCTCCGAGTGTATACCAGAACAGATCCCAGCCTTCCTTACCCAAACTTTCCCCAGTCATATATCCACTAATACCCCCAATGATGGCTCCGAAAATATACTGAAGGAACTCCCCATCGGGGTCGGTATATATGAGTGGGTTATTGAGGGCATAGGTATACCTGTAAAGCTCGTTTCAATTGAACGTCTCAACGTATCTAGGAGCCGTTGTAAACTTTTTCAAAGAACTCCATATGGCTTTCAAGTATCATAGCGCATACTGCCGTTCTGTATTTATTTATGTAAAGCTATAATACCACTTTTCGATTAATAATCTTGAATCTCTGGTTATCATGATCTAGTTGATAATGAGCTTTTATAAACCTATCTCCATCATACACTAAATTCAGCTTAAGGTCAATTAATACTATTTTCTCGTAAGGAATCCTGTAATTCTCAATAACATTACCAAGAAACTTCAAATGTCTTATTCTCTTTTCATCTCGATGAAATAGATTACTCCCTATCTCTGAACTCTCATCAGATGATTTGAGTAAAATTATCTTATCTTTCTCAAGCGTAATGGAAAGAATTATGGAATCGATTTTGTATTGAGGATAACTACATTGTGTTTCAGGGGAAGTCTTACGAAGAGTATTGTAAATATCTTCTTCAACGACAAGAGTCAGGGAATCATAGAACAATTCAAATATTGAATCTGCAATACAAACATATTCGAGTCTGTATGGTTTCTCCAACTCAAATTTGCTCGAATTAGGTATCTCTTGAGCAAATATCCAGCAATGATAAAAGAGTAGAAGAGTTGAAAAGAGTAAAAATTTCATTTCCTTTAATTAAAAGAGTCCCAAAAGAGTTTGTATTAAACCTCTATAATTGTGGAACAAAACAGGTTCTGCATAATTTGAGTGTTTGTAATAAGAATGTGCTGGTATAGTTTTTTCCCAAAATAGTCTCTGTACAGTAACCTCTGGAGCGAATTCCTGTGTTGTATAGTACGAAAGCATAGAGAGATCTCCATTATCCTTAAGTTCAGTGTATGGAGCTGCTGGGGATGCATTGATAAACTCTGATCCATTACTTGAGTTATACTCTTTTTTGAGTTTATATGATCGTATTTTCCGATTTCTAATGCCAATATCTGCAAATAGCGGATATATTATTCCAGGATTTATACCAAAATCAACATCTTTGAATAGCTGATTACCCGTTAATAAATTTGCGGTCATTTGTGATGCAGTAGATCCAGCCATATAGCTTATTGTGTTATGTAAAGGATCCTTTCCAATGGACGCATTCAATATAAATTTCATAGCCGGATTTAAAGATTCAAGTGTAATACTTGATATAGCTTTTTCCATTCCAGCGAAAGCTGCTCCACCTGCAAACCCAGCAAATCCTCCAATTACTGCACCTTGTGTAAAACCTGCAAATACATCATTAAAGCTACCTCCAGCTAACGCAGTCATGCCTCCTCCATTTATGGCACCGGCAGATATGCCTCCCATCATTCCTCCTGCCATTGCTGCTTCAAGTCCAGATGCACCTGCTGCAGCTGCCGTTCCAATAGAGGCTCCGGCAATTCCGGCGGCACCGCCAATTAAGGCTCCTCCAGCTATATATCCGAACATCTTTCCCCCAGTAGCTCCATATGCTTTTCCGATTTTATATCCTGAGTAGCCGCCAAAGACAGCCCCCCAACAAGCAGCATCAATAAGAGTTCCGATGCCTGGAAGAAAAAACGAGAAAATGAACTCTCCACTAGGATCAGTATAGATGAGAGGGTTATTGAGGGCATATCGAAACCAGTAAAGCCAAAATCACCATCAACATTCCAACATTTCAAAGACCCCCCGAGGGTCACTTTCAAAGAACATTACTAACCCCTAAGACGAGATTGGTTAATTATGAGAATGGTTAAAAGCAAAACAAACTTTTCTTCGTTCAATTATTAATTGATTTGAATGAGGGGTAAGTATATAGTTCGCTTGTATTGAACTATCCCCAATACAGTTCATAATCAACTCAATATTAAAATACATTATATCATCATATGGTATTTTCTTTTCTTTATCCACTTGTTGCATAAAGCTATGAAAGGATTTGAGAGTTGCTTTTTTTATTTTCTGATCTGGCCAATTTGTTGGTTGGAAAAGTAATAATGAATCACCAGAATTAAATATCATCCAACACAGTAAAGTGTCAGCACAACTAGTATTCATTTTTTCTAAATACTTGACCTGAACATCCTCTGTAGCATAATATGTTGAAACAGACACCAAATCCTCAATAATCATTGAGTATTGAAGATCAAATAAAGACTCTAATACAGAATTGCTCTTAATTTGTCCATCACATATCGCTGAAATGGAAAGGAGAAAAGCAATAATTGTTATCGATTTTAGGTAGTTTTTACGGTGCATTTGACTTTATTTATACTTAGTTGTATATAATTGAATAATACTGCTGTAGTTTGGAATGAATATTGAATTGAAATACCAAGTATTGAGCATGCTTATATCTTTATAATAAGTACGACCAAAAACCTTATAACTAATTGTTGCTGGTATTTTCCCAGAGTATAGAGATTCAAGATTAAGATTACCATTTGAAAGTAATTCAGTTTTGGTTGATGCAAATTGACTTAATGTGATATCAGGATTCTCTTGCAATTCTAGGAGGTTCTTTTGATGAATACGGTCTCGTACTGAAGAGAACCTGGGCCCAAAATCTGCAAATAGTGGAATAAGAATACCAGGATCTTTCCAAACATTTGAGATGTCCTGAAAAATAGGCCTCCCAGCTACTAGATTTGCTGTCATAGTTGAAGCGCTTGAAGCTGAAAGATAACTTATTGTATTTCGCAAAGGATCTTCACCTAAGAGCTCTTTTCCAATATTTATAAGATTGTTTGATGATCGGAACAATTCTACTTGCTGTAGAATGTCCTGAGTTCCGTAGTGAGCGAAACCAGAAGCAAATCCAGAAAAACCTCCTATAACACTTCCTTGTACCATTCCGGATAATATATCATTGCCATTCCCACCTGCAAGCGCCGTCATACCAGCTCCATTTACTGCTCCAGCGGTCATTCCTCCGATCATTCCTGAGGCCATTGCTGCTTCTAATCCCGCTGTGCCTGCAGCTGCTGCTGATCCGGCAATTGTCCCTAATCCTCCAGATGCAGCCCCGATAGCAGCTCCTCCGAGAGTATACCAGAAAAGATCCCATCCTTCCTTTCCTAGACTTTCACCTATCTTGTATCCACTTATACCTCCGAAGATAGCACCGACGATGTATTGAATAAACTCCCCATCAGGATCAGTATAGATCAGGGGATTATTCAGGGCATAGGAATACCAGTAAAGCCAAAAACACCATCAACTTCCCAACTTTTCAAAAAACCAACAGGATTTCTTTAATATTCAATTGAAATATCAACCTCAAAAGTATCGATGATTTCTCCTTCACTGTAGAGAAGTCCCACTGGATCGCCTAGAAACTCTAATGAATCATAGTACACCCAATTTCCATGCTTTTTACCTTCTTTCCAGGATCCAATGTATGCAAGTCCTCCATTTGGATAGTGTTTTAAATCACAATAGAAATATTCACCCGGCAGCACATATGATCCAATCTTATCAATGCTCTGCAATTTTTCATCATCAATAACTTTTAGCCTATAGGCTACAGTTTCACATTCCAGAATTAGTGTATCTCCAATAAATGTAAATCTCCCTTTATTAATCAAATCAGGTCCAATGAAATCATTAATTGGATTTATCAGAGAGTAGGTTATTTCAAAAGTATTGTCAGCACGAAAAACTATATGAAGTCTATCGTTTGTCTGATGTACATATTTATCAGCCAATAGAGGATTTGAAAACACTATGATGCTAAATAATAAAACGTATTTACCTAGCTTTTTCATATCAGTTCAAAGGTATTAGGTTCGGAGGCAATTGGGGTGCCCAGGGACGTCCAAATATAAGTTTACTTGGATTCCCATATCCAACAGATAATGAGTATTGAGTAGCAACATATTCGCTCCACTTGCCTCCCAACATAGTAAGTCCTCGTGAAATATGAAAAGAATGAATAAGTTCATGATTTAATGCTGCCGTAAATTCCCTTAGATCAGAAATTCTTGACATGTAAATATTCGATGTTCGGCAGAAAATATTTGGATCTGTCATCTGTGTTGTACCATTAAGTTTTATTCTTGCTCCTGTTTTTAAATTAACTTTCCACATATAACCATCTTGCCCTCGTTCGTACCAATATTTACGATTACCTGACTCATATCCGGCATTGTCAAATGCAGATAACTGTTCTACACCAAGATCATCAAGATCTATACCATTATCCTTTGCATATTGAATTAAATCATCATTACTTTTGAATTTAAATGCTCCACCATCAATAGTGCTTCCTGAAGCTTCAAGATCAAGGGATTGTCTAGAACCGTTCCAGAAATTACCATTATTCTTTGATGATTGTATTCCGTTTCCTATGCCACCAAACAATCCTCCCCCAATAGAACCGCTTAGTCCTCCCAAGGCCATGCCTTTGGAGATTGCATCCATGAAGCCACCCCTTAAAGCACCCATACCAGCTCCACTAATCATTCCTGAAGTAAGGCCCGAAAGAGCGCCTGCATTTGCGCCAGCAACAAAACCGCCGACTCCCGCAGCAGAAGATGCTGCCATTGAGCTAGCATACACGGAAGCTCCTATATGCCCAGCTACTGTGCCCACAGCAGCACCGCCAAGAGTATACCAAAATAATCCCCAACCTTCAGCGCCATTTGCCTTCCCAATCTTATATCCGCTTATGCCTCGGAAGATAGCGACGATGATATACTGTATAAACTCCCCATCGGGGTCTGTATAGATAAGGGGATTATTGAGGGCATAAGAGTACCAGTAAAGCGAAAAACACCACCAACTCCCCAACTTTTTCAATGACCCCTACGGAATCCCTTTCAAAGAACGTGCTTTAAAGATATCTTTTTTCTTTTCAGATGAAGATCTCAATTGAAAAAAAAATTTACAGTTTTCTCCTACTCTCCGCAGCTGCCTGCCCGTTCATATCCCTTCTCTATCAGCTTCTCCCCGTGCCACCGCTTTTTGTTCACCCTGTCTATGATACCAGGGCAGAACAACCCAAAGAATACAAAAAAGAAAACCAATCCATCTCGTATCTTGCTAATTATCCCAGACCGTCGGGATCCAAAAAGCTAAAGGGACGACCCGGCTGGCGCATTCGCCAGGGAGATTACAGGGTGATCTATGAGATACAGGATGATCAGCTAATCGTCATTGTCCTCGATGTCGGAAACAGAAATGATATTTACAAGTAATAAAGCCCCGGAAGGATTCCGAGGCTTGTATAAAATTTTATTATTCTGTTATTCACTCAGGAGGTCTTTCTTAATCAGTCACACCTAAAGCTTCTCTGTTTTCGTATTAATGATATCCAAATCACTGTTAAAATAGAAACAGCTTCTGTGAATGAATTCCCCATCCCTCCGTATATAAAGGTAAACAACTATGCTTTGTATTTCATTATTCTGCAATGACAAACCTTTATCAAGAAAAAACCTTGAAGCCTTTGTATATGAATCGCTTGAAGTTTGTTCAATTCTAATTCTACTTGTTCCATTCAATAAGAATTCGAACTCAACGGAATCAATAGAAATCTCAACAGAGTCCTCCATACACGATGAATTTTCGACCAATAATTGCCAAAAATCTATATCCTTATAAATGCTATCTATTGCAAGATCAAATGCTTCAGAACACAGTCTTTCTAACTGACTTTCTATTTTGATCATTTTATTCACTTCATCAAGAGTGAGTGGTCTATCTTCTTGTAAACTGTTTGTCTCTTGACCACTTAGCGTGAAGAATGATATCAAAAGCAGTATTGTACAAAAAAAATGCTTCATCATTTCCATAAATTTAAAGATTGTTTAAATAAAGAGAATATACTAGTGATCTATAATTCCTATAGAGCTGAAAGGATACATTGATATTCATATTTCGCGGTGTAGCAGGTATTGTGTGTTGGTAATGAATTCTTTTAAAGGTTGGAATTGTAAATCGACCTAGCTTTCGAGCTCCTTGTTCAATCTTATGCCTAGTAACTGTTCTTTCTGGCTTTATCCAGTCTGCTCTCCCTGAGAGTTCTACATCTAGATTACCTTCTCGATCTACGTATGAATCTACAGCATTTACTTTAACTTCCGGATCGTATTTTCCGAGTTCGGATTCCTGAATTTTGCTGTTATACCTATTATTAAATAATGAAGGTATGCCAGAGGCTATATCAAGTGAGGTTGGCACCAATAATCCAGGATCTAAGAAAATGTCTTTAGCAAATCCTTCAAATCCTGTACCACTCAATACCCTTGCTGTAGCTTTTGATGAAATTGAGCCACTCAAATAACTAACCGTGTTTTTAGGAAGCCAAGAGGGGGTTCCCTTAAGAATATCATTTGTTCCTTGAAAGGCAGCTCCTCCCATAAACCCAGCAAATCCTCCAATAACTGCACCCTGTGTCAACCCAGCAATTGCATCATTAAAGCTTCCTCCTGCTAGTGCGGTCATGCCTCCTCCATTTATGGCACCGGCAGATATGCCTCCCATCATTCCTGTAGCCATCGCAGCTTCCATTCCTGTTGTACCAGCAGCTGCAGCTGTTCCCGCCATGGTGCCTAATCCTGCGGAGACAGTACCAATGGCAGCACCACCGAGAGTATACCAGAATAGGTCCCATCCCTCTTTGCCTAAACTTTCCCCGATTTTGTAGCCACTATACCCACCGAAAAGAGCCCCGATGATATACTGGATAAACTCTCCATCGGGGTCGGTATAGATAAGTGGGTTATTGAGGGCATAAGAATACCTATTGAAATTGTTCGGATAATCGGGCATCTGCACATATGGATCGGGACTTAAGAATCGACCCTGGATCGGATCGTAGATCCTCCCATTCATGTTAATCAAACTAAACTCCATCAGGTGTT
>CAYUNU010000118.1:0-8990 GCA_964446195.1 uncultured Porphyromonadaceae bacterium
TTTAACCTTGTATGATGTGATTCATGTAATGGAGGGAGATAGTAGTTTTCATAAATGTGGGTTTGGGCTGAAAGAATGCAATAATGATAAACCATGCCCATTACATGAAGAATATATTGTTGTACGCGAAAGTTTCTACAATATAGCAAAAACGGAATCTGTAAAATCACTTTCAGAGAAAATATTGCATGGTGATGCAGTACTAAACAGCATTAGTAATCGAAACTAACACGAGAGTAATACAAACCCAGGAAAGAGAAGATTAGAGAGTCGTTTTTAGTTATGGGAAATTCAATAAGTAAGCTAGCTAAGCTTTACAAAAAAATACATAGGTGGCCGGGACTGATAATTTCAATCATATTACTCTATTATAGTGTAACGGGAATTTTCATGAATCACCGGGAATTTTTTTCCGGTATAGATGTGGCCAGAACAGCACTCCCGAATGATTTTCAATATAATAATTGGAATAATGGTGCTTTAAAGGGCAGTCTTATTATCAATAAGGATAGCATCCTCGTCTATGGTAATATTGGCGTTTGGCAAACAGATTCTGCATTTGAGGAATACAGTTCTTTTAACGCCGGCTTTCCAAAAGGAATGGATAACCGCAAGATATTTGATGTCCATCGCTCCGAAAATGGAAACCTATATGCAGCTACTCATTTCGGCTTATTTGCATACAGTGACAAAGATGCAAAATGGACAAAATTTAGCTTAAACGCTGATATTAAAAGATTTGTAGCCATTGAAAGTGTTGGTGATTCTATTTATGCTCTAAACCGCTCATATCTATTTAAGGGACAGGATCTTGGAAGTAAGACTATATTTCAAAAAGTTGAATTTGAAAAACCACCGGGCTATGAAAAGGAAGTAAGTCTGTTTGAAACTATTTGGCAAATTCACTCAGGAGAAATATTAGGCTTACCAGGAAAACTATTTGTTGATCTGCTCGGTATTATTACTCTGTTTCTTTCACTTACAGGTATAATTTACTTCTTTTTCCCCGGATGGATAAAAAAGCGTAAGGGAAAATCCAGAGAATCAACAAGAATCATTAAAATCAACAACTGGTCGCTTAAATGGCACAATCATATTGGAGCCTGGACTTTTGCTGTACTGATAATCCTGTTTTTTACAGGAATGTTTCTTCGTCCCCCCTTATTGATTGCCATTGCTAACGCTAAAGTAGCTCCTGTTAAATATTCTCATCTCGACCAGTCAAACCCTTGGTACGATAAGCTTAGAGATCTGCTATACGATAGTGATGAAAATATTTTCTTATTATCAACTAGTGAAGGAATGTATTATATGTCTGCTAATAATACACATGTACTTCCGTTTGAAATTCAACCTCCAGTTAGCGTAATGGGTATAAACACGCTACAACCCTTCTCTGAAGGAGCATATATGGTGGGTTCCTTTAGTGGGTTATTTCTTTGGCATCCTTCTAATCCCCAAATTTACAACTATGCTCAAGGGACTAATTATCAAGGCAGTAGTTCAGGTCGTCCTATCGGGGATTATAAAGTTACAGGCCTTATTACCGATACTGATGGATATGAATACCTGGTTGAATACAATGCTGGGATTATTCCCTTGCATCACAACAAACAGTTCCCTAAAATGCCGGAAAACATTCTTGACGAATCTAAAATGTCCTTATGGAATTTATCTCTTGAAATACACACCGGGAGATTTTTTCAAAGTCTGGTCGGTGATTTTTATATTTTAATTGTTCCCCTTACCGGATTGACAGGAATTATGGTAGTTCTAAGTGGATATTTACTGTGGCGAAAACGCTACAGAAAGAAAAAAAAGCCATAGATATTATGTAAATTGTCAAATTAATAAAAGCAAAAAAAGATGATTTCTAGAAATTACAAAACAGAAGCTCTGAAGGATAATATTGAAAGTCCGGCTAATATTGTTCATTTTTTAAAAAATGACAGCCAGGTGAATGCGAGAATCTTGGTAACAAAAGCACCAAGGCCAGAAAATAAAACAAGAATGTTATAATTTTTTAAACCTCAGTTATGAGCGAATTTATTAATAACTCTAAATACCGAAAAGATAAATTAAAGGAACTTATTCTTAAGCTTCATGATGGTGAATCAGCAGAACAAGTAAGGCAACAACTGGTAGAATCGCTAAGGAATATTCCTTATGGTGAGGTAGTGGAGGTTGAGCAGGAATTGATAAACGAAGGACTACCCGAATCAGAAGTATTAAAGCTCTGTGATATACATGGATCAGTCCTTGAAGGCAATGTTGATTTAAGTGCTGCTAAAGAAATTCCCGAAGGACACCCTGTGGATGTGTTTAAACACGAGAATATTGAACTAAAAAAAGTGGCCGTAAAAGCTAAGAGCCTATTACAAACTGTAAGTCAGACTGATAGTGATCTTTCAGAGAATTACATATTTACAATCCAGGGATTCTTCAACGAGCTTATGGATGTTGACAAGCATTATCAACGAAAAGAATATTTGTTATTCCCTTATCTTGAGAAAAATGAGATTACCGGCCCGCCAAAAGTTATGTGGGGAAAACACGACGAAATCAGGGAGCAGCTTAAAGCTTGTATTGAGGTTCTTAAAACTCCTGATTTGACAAGAGAAGATTTGATTGATACTCTCGATCTGCTTTTCTACCCTGCTCTGCAAGGATTAATTGATATGGTGCAGAAAGAAGAGGAGATACTTTTACCCATGGCCATGGATATGCTTACCCCAGACGATTGGTGGAATATTCACAAACAGACTCTCGAATTTGGCTTTACCCTTTACGACCCTCAAGTTGATTGGAAGCCGGATGTGTCAATAGAAGAGCTTGACGAGACTACCATTAAGGAGGATGGAGTTATTCAACTTCCTTCTGGTAGCTTTACTGCTAAGGAAATAATGGCAATCCTCAATACTATTCCGGCAGACATGACTTTCGTGGATAAGGACGATAAAGTAAAATATTTCACACAAGGGAAAGAGCGTATTTTTGCTCGTAGTCGATCTATTATTAACCGGGATGTGCGCTTGTGCCACCCACCAGGAAGTGCTCACATCGTAGAGAAGATAATTGATGACTTCAAATCAGGAAAAGCTTCACACGCTCCTTTCTGGATCCAGATGAACAAGAAGTTTATCAAGATAGAATATTTTGCACTTCGTGATGAGAGTGGTGCATATTTAGGAACGCTGGAATACTCGCAGGATCTATCTGAAAACAGAGCATTAGAAGGCGAACAACGTATCTTATCTTATGGTGAACCAAAGGACGAATAGTATGGAAAAATTAATCATAACGCCCAAAACAAAAATATACGATTTACTCGAAGCCTATCCTCAATTAGAAGATCTGCTGATAGAATCAGCTCCTCCTTTTAAAAAGTTAAAAAATCCGGCATTACGTAAAACCATTACAAAGATTACAAGCTTGTCACAAGCGGCAATCATTGGAGGGATCAAAGTAGAGGAGTTAATAAACAAACTAAGAGCTAAAGTTGGTCAATCTGCCAGTGATGTTGTTGAAGTTGAAAACAGTAATTTCACTACCACAAAACCTGATTGGTTCAACGATAATAGTATTGTTGAATCTATCAACATTAGTGATATGCTTAATGCAGGAGATCAGCCAGTGCATGAAGTACTTTCTGCTGTTAAAAAACTTGGGGATAATAAGATTCTAAAAATTATTGCTCCTTTTGTTCCGGCTCCACTCATCGATAAATCTTTAAGCTTAAACTATCAACATTGGATTAATAAGAGAAGTGAAGAAGAGTATTGGGTTTTCCTGAGAAAATAGCTATCATAATGTCAGAGTTTTCAAACACAAAAGAAAAAAGGCTTATCAAACTGATGGAGGTGTCCCATCTCCTTTTGGAAACAGGTAATGCCCGTAGTTTTATTGTTGATAACAAGGCCTTTATTGATACCGTTATTCCCACTGATTTTATTACGCTTTTCGATGAGCTTATCAAAGAGGGACATCAAATGGAAGAAATGAAGATACTCACAAATAAAGTGTTGAATATCTTTCATGTCCCATTAGTAAACTCTCAGAAAACAGAAATCAAGAATGATTCATTCTTAGGGATATTAGTGCAAAACAATCAAGAAATGGAGCAGGTTCTGAATGATATACGTCCTGTTTTTAAAGCTTTTGTAAAAGATGTTAATAGTTCATCACTCAAAGCTGAACTATTAAAACTTTTTATCAAGCTGGAATTATTTGCACAGCATTATACGATAAAGGAAAATGTGCTATTCCCTATTATTGAAAGAAACTGGGATGATTACCGCTGTATTCAAATAATGTGGTCCTTTCATGATGATATAAGACGAAATATCAAAGCAGTAATCAGCCAACTCTCTGATGGTATAGCAGATATAAAGTCGTTTAATAGAAACGTAGCAGATATATTCTTCAATACAATTGCCATTAAGTTCCGCGAAGAAAAGATATTGTTTCCTTATATTCTATCAACTATTAGTGATGACGAATTAGCTATTATGAAGCATGGTGGGTATGAAATAGGATATCCATATATAAAACCTCCCAAACCCTTACCCCCTATTAAAACCGTAAACAATGAAAATGGTTTGGTGAATTTAGGAACCGGAGCATTACAGATTGATCAGATTAAACTTATTTTCAACCATCTACCTGTAGATATAACCTATGTGGATGAGAATGATCGGGTATTGTATTTCTCAACACCTAAAAAACGGATTTTCCCGCGCACAACAGCGATAATAGGACGTGAGGTGAGTAATTGCCATCCGCCGGAAAGCGTGCATGTCGTTGAACAGATTGTTCAATCTTTTAGAAATGGAGAAAAGGACAATGCTGATTTTTGGATAAGAATAAGAGGTGAATTAATTTTTATCCAGTACTTTGCAGTCAGAGATGAACAAAACAATTACAAGGGAGTAATTGAAGTTTCTCAGGAAGTATCCAAAATAAAAGGATTAGAAGGAGAAAAAAGACTACTCGATTGGTAACTTACTGTAAAACAATAGTAATTATAAATAACATGTCAGATGAACCTATTTTATGCTCCTGATATACAAGGCGATACCTACACTCTTTCTGAAGAGGAATCAAAACATATTATTAGAGTATTAAGACTTAATCTTGGTGAGGTTTTACATCTCACCGATGGGCTTGGCAATCTATTCACAGCCATCATTGTTGATCATAACCCCAAAAAGTGCAGATTAGCTATTACCAACAAGGTATCTGGGTTTGGGAAAAGGGATTATGAAATCAGCATTGCGATAACGCCCACCAAGAATATAGATCGCTTCGAGTGGTTCCTGGAGAAATGCACTGAGATAGGCATTGATCATATCTACCCAATAATTTGTCATCGATCAGAGCGAAAGGTTATCAAGCACGATCGCAGCATGCGAGTAATCACCGCAGCCATGAAACAATCGCTCAAAGCCTATCACCCGGTCCTCCACGAGCAGCAGAGCTTCGCCCAATTCTTGAAATTGGAAACCCCTTTTGATAAATACATTGCCCATTGTGATCCCGGCGACAAGCTCCTGCTAAAGTCCCTGGTAGTACCTGGCAACAAGAGCATTATCCTGATAGGACCAGAAGGAGATTTCACTCCTGATGAAATTGAAAATGCCCTCAAATCAGGCTTCCAGCCAGTCAGCCTGGGACCCAGTCGCCTCAGAACAGAAACAGCCGGAGTTGTCGCCTGCCATACTTTTTCACTTGTAAACCAGTAGGGACGGGGGCCTTGTGCCCGTCCGGATTGTGAATTGCTTTCAAATTGTTTTATAACGAAAATTGTAGCTGTCCAAAAACAAAATCTTTTTTCTTAAATTTAGGCATGTGGGAGTCTAAGTTAATTTGTAAAATTATAATTATGGGCCTAATATTTTCAGGTAGCCAACAAAAATCCTTTGGCCAAAACAAAACAAGGGAGGCGGTAGTGGCCGGTTCTTTTTATCCGGGAAATTCAAACACCCTTAGCGAAACACTGACTTCACTCTTTCTGAAAGCGGAAAGTGGAAATTCAGATGAAACTGTCAGAGCACTAATCGTACCGCATGCTGGATATTCCTATTCCGGGGAAGTGGCAGCAAATGGGTACAAGCAAATAAATCCCGATGCTGCCTATGAAAATATCTTCATCCTGGCATCCAGCCATCATGTGAGCCTTGGAAAAGCTTCAGTATATAATATAGGTAATTATCTTACTCCCCTGGGTGAGGTACCTGTTAATAAGGATATTGCTAATAGCCTGATCGATAATAACGATTGCTTTACTTTCAACAACTCTGCCCATGCCAGAGAACATTCTATAGAGGTTCAGCTACCTTTCATTCAGCACTATTTCAATAGTTCTATCCCAATTATTCCGATTGTTTTGGCAACTCATTCGCCTGAAACTTGTAAAGATATTGCTGAGGCCTTAAGCCCATATTTTAAACCAAACAACCTGTTTATTATTAGTGCTGATTTCTCTCACTATCCGGGATATGAGGACGCAAAAAAGGTGGACCAAAATACTGCCGAAGCTCTGTGCAGCGGTAACCCGGATAAATTCCTTTCAATCATAAAGTATAATGCAGAGAAAAAAATCCCGGGATTAGTCACCAGCATGTGCGCATGGCCAGCCGCCTTATGCCTGCTGTACCTGGCGGAGAATAATGAGACACTGGAGTTTAAAAATATTATGTATAGAAACTCGGGAGACGCAGAAATCAAAGGTAGCCGTTCCGAAGTGGTTGGATATCACGCTATCACGCTAGTAGATAAAATTTTTAATCCCGATTTCACCCTATCCCGGGAAGGCAAAAAAGAGTTGCTGAAAATTTCCAGAGAGACTCTCGAAGCATACATCCCGGAAAGAAAAAAAATCAGGATAAATACGAGTAAGCTTCCTCCTGAACTGTTGAGCCAAACAGGTGCCTTTGTGAGCCTGAAGAAAAATGGCAAACTGAGGGGATGCATCGGAACATTCAATCCTGATGTTCCTCTATACAGCCTTATTCAATCATTGACAATCGCTTCAGCAACTGAGGATACAAGGTTCCTGCCTGTTCAGACCAGGGAATTAGATGAGATTGATATCGAAATATCTGTTTTGACCCCCATGAAAAAAATTGAAAGTATTGATGAAATAATACTTGAAAAACATGGCATTTATATCAAGAAAAACGGTCGTTCAGGGACATTCCTCCCTCAGGTTGCCAGCGAAACCGGATGGAAACTTGAGGATTTTCTGGGCCATTGTGCCCGCGATAAAGCAGGTATTGGGTGGGAAGGCTGGAAAGATGCCGATATTTATACCTACGAAGCACTGGTTTTCAAAGAATAGGCTTCCAAACAAGCTGCTTATGAAAAAAAGAGAGTTTTTAAAATATGGTCTGGCATGCACAGGAGGCTTATATATGGATATACCCCCCCTGAGTGCCTTACATTCGATATATAAAATGGGAAAAACCATGAATGATGTAAACAGTAGAATTGAAGCAAGATATGTAATAGAAACTCCTAAAGGTCTACGGTGCCTGATTTGTCCAAATGAATGCACCCTTAAGGAGGGAGAGCTAAGCGATTGTAAAAACAGAAGAGTAATTGATGGTAAATTATATGCCCTGGGTTATGGGAGCCCCTGCGCTATTCATGCCGATCCGGTTGAGAAAAAACCATTACTGCACTACTACCCCGGAATGCCTACTCTATCTTTTGGCGTTGCTGGCTGCACCTTCATCTGTCTCAATTGTCAGAACTCAGAAATTTCTCAGCATAGTCCGGAAGAAACCCAAAATATTGATGCCTCTCCCGAAAAGATTGTCCAAACGGCAGTAGAAAATGCTTATCCGGCTATCGCTTACACATATACAGAGCCAATATCATTCTTTGAGTTTACATATGATACGGCAGTCTTGGCAAAAAAAGCAGGTATCAGGAATATCATTATATCCAATGGATATGTTAATCCAAAACCTCTCAAAGATCTGGCACCCTTCATTGATGCAGCTAATATCGATCTTAAGATATTTGATGATGAAACATATCAACGACTTACAGGAGGTAAATTAGATCCGGTTCTAAAAACCATCAACTATTTGAAAGAGAATAATGTATGGCTGGAGATCACTAATCTTGTAATACCTGATTGGACTGATGATATGGACACTATCAAGCAAATGTGCAAGTGGCTGGTATCCAACAACCTTAAGGATACTCCACTCCATTTTAGCAGATTTCATCCGGCATACAAACTCAATAATGTGAAGTCAACACCTCTTAAAAGCTTACTGGAAGCCAGAGATATTGCCCGGGACGCAGGCATAGAATATGTTTATGTAGGAAACGTACCCGAAATTGAGGGCGAAAATACTTACTGCCCCAATTGTAACACCATGCTCATCCAACGACAAGGCTACAAAGTAGTGGCCAACATGCTGGTTAATGACAGCTGCCCCAAATGCTCAAACAAAATCCCCGGCAAGTGGAACTAACAACCGCCTGCTGCCCTCTTTTTAGTAGATTTTGGCTTGATTACCGGCTTAGCTGCTGTAGAACTGCTACTTGTAGTACTTAAAGCTCCTCCACCCAAAGCCATGCTAGCCCCCTTTCTGAAGTCGTACTTGGCAAACTCTTCATTCGGACTGGTAGAAGCAGGGGCCTCAGGGTTCAATATCGCTTCTGCCCAATAATTCAAACCACCTTCTAGAACGTAATTATTCTCATATCCAAGTTGACGAGTAATCAACCAAGCTTCATTCGCCTTGAGCGAACCATTAGAATAAAATACATTCATCTTAACATCCTGATCAATATATGCCCTCCACTCCTCTGTAAGTATTGAGGACAAGGGTATGTTAATTGCATTGGGTAAACTGTATTTCTCATATTCCTCAGGATCTCTAACATCAATCAATTGGATGGAAGGATCCTTATTAATTAGCAGATCAGCCAGCTCTTCGGGCGAGAAGTACTGAGTTCTGCTATTTGCCTCG
>CAYUNU010000119.1:0-8946 GCA_964446195.1 uncultured Porphyromonadaceae bacterium
ATGGATTAGAGTATGCCTTCAATGTATCAGATGAAATATCTCTTACAGACCAGTTGAATTTTTACGGGGGCCTGCGATACAGCTTATTTAACTACCTGGGAGCCAACGACATTTACAACTACACCAAGGATTTACCCTACGAACCTGAAAATGTAATTGACACAATTTCTTATTCACCGGGCCAAACCATCGAGCATTATTCAGGACCGGAAATAAGAGCAGCTTTCAATTATACAATCTCAAAAGATTTTTCAATTAAGTGGAGCTACAACCGTATGAGGCAATATCTTTTTATGTTGTCAAATACCACCTCTATTTCCCCCACCGACAGGTGGAAACTAACAGATCCCTTCATTGCTCCACCTGTTTCAGATCAGGTGAGTTTGGGACTATACAAAAACCTGCTGAATTCATCCATTGAAACCTCTGCTGAAGTTTACTACAAAAAAGGAAAAAATATTATTGAGTATAAAGACGGGGTTGACCTAACTTATAGTCCGGATATTGAAACACTAGTCCTGCAGGGTAATCAAAATGCCTGGGGCATGGAATTTTTTCTGCGCAGAAATACAGGCCGACTGAATGGATGGATCAGTTATACCTACTCCAGGTCTATTATTCAAGTTGATGGGGAAGAGCCCTGGCAAAGAATTAATCAGGGGGTAAAATATCCTTCCAATTACGATAAGCCTCATGCGTTAAATCTGGTTGGGAATATTGAAATATCCAGGAGGATCAGTCTTTCTTCAAACCTGGTTTATTACTCGGGACGACCTATTACTTACCCTACCGGATACATATTCGTTAATGATTTCCAGGTTGTCAACTACTCGATGAGGAACGAATTCCGAATACCCGAGTATTTTCGTGTCGACTTGTCTTTAAATATTGAAGGAAACCTGCGCAAGGACAAGCTTGCTCATGGCTCCTGGATGTTTTCAATTTATAATCTAACTGGCAGAAGAAATGCCTACTCAATATATTTTACTAATGACAGGGGCGATATAAAAGGATATAAACTTTCCATTTACGGTGAACCAATTTTCACGATAAGTTACAATTTCAAGCTTGGGAATTATGCGGTTGAGTAAGGTCATCATATTATTATCAATGGTCTTCATCGGATCATGTGTGGATCCGTTCATCCCGGCAACGACCAGCTACGATAACATTCTGTATATTGAATGTCTGTTGAGTAATGATAATAGCAGTGTGCAAAAGGTTAGAATTTCCCATTCCACCCCAATTATTTCAAGTACTGGAATCAATTCAATTGTTCAAAGAGCTAATGTTTCCGGAGCGATGGTTAGAGTCTTCGAGCTTGATTCCGAATCATCAATCTTTAGTGAAACCTTACCGGGGATCTATGAGGCCGATTCAAGTTTCCGCCCGGAAATCGGAAAAACATACAAGCTTGAGGTTCTTTTTGAAGGCAACACTTTTGAGTCGGATGAAGTAACAATGATGGCTGGCACATCAATCGACAGTATTAGCTTCAAGCATACAAAAGAGAAGGTTTCCGAATCCAGCCCTGTTTACGATGGATACCATTTCTATGTTAGCACCCATGATGATTCTGATGGGCCTTCATATTTTAGATGGGCATCAGAAGCAACTTATTTTTTCCGTAGTTTTTACGATGCTACTCACATCTATATAAACAGGACCCAGGTCCCAGCCAATAATAATGATGTTAAGTTTTGCTGGACATCCAATACAATGAAAGGTATATACGTAACAAATACCGAAGGTCTCACAGAAAACAAAGTTTTAGAATCTCCCTTGCATTTCCAATCGCAATACGGTGATGCATTATCGATCAGATATAGCTTGAATGTCAAGCAATACAAAATATCCAGGGACGTATGGCAATTCTGGAACCAAATGGCAAGGCAGGTAAACCAAAACGGTGGGATGTATGATACCCAACCATT
The DNA here is from genome assembly GCA_964446195.1 of uncultured Porphyromonadaceae bacterium. Taxonomy (GTDB): domain Bacteria; phylum Bacteroidota; class Bacteroidia; order Bacteroidales; family UBA12481; genus JAUVKA01. The sequence continues at coordinate 1,935 of CAYUNU010000119.1, forward strand.
CAGGATTGAGGGGAATATCAGATGCACTTCTGATCCGACAGTGATGGTTACAGGTATATTTGAGGTAGCCGGCTATTCAGAGAAAAGGATCTATGTCGACCGACCGTTGGAGTTTGATATCCTTCCCGTTTTTTGCCCCAGAGATGAGATCGGAACAAGAGATCTTCCCTGGTATAGAATCCCCAGTGGATCATACATAATTTATGATTATGATGTGGGAGCATATATGTATTCATCTCCTCAATGTTTCGATTGTACTCTGAAAAATGGAACCTTGGAAAAACCTGATTTTTGGGACGATGGGAATTAATATCAGAATACATATAAGCCTATTGCTGATATGCGCCTTAACTTCCGGTGTAATGTCCCAGAGCAATCTATCAACCTACAATAATTACCACGAAACAATTTGGATATCCAGCAGCCGTCATTTATTCCTCTCGGGCGAAAGCATCGACTTTAATGCAAAACTGCTTGAACAAGACACCTATCTACAATCATATTTAAGTAAAAACATTAAGATCGAGCTACTCAACTCCAGAGGACAGGCAGTGCAGCAACAAAACCTTATTCTTAAGAATGGCATAGTTTCAGGGGTATTTGTATTGCCAACAGAGGCTCCCTCGGGTTGGTACTATCTCAGGGCATATACAAATTGGATGAGAAATTTCAATCCCTCAGAACATGCTGTTCTGCCTGTAAAAGTGTTCAACACCGAAGAAACAGACCCATCTTACTTCAGATCTAATCCCGGCAAAATTGCAGTTAAGCTCTTCCCAAACGGAGGTACTACCGGAATCTATTCGGGCTACGATGACCAGCAGGGAGTAGGAGTAAAGGGAACACTTATTTCCTCATCAGGTGATACTCTTTGTTCATTTACCACCCATGCTTCGGGATGGTCGATGCTGGACGCAGAGCTGGAACCAGAGAGTTCTTATACGGTAACAATTGACGGCCGTGAGCCGTCTCAATACACTCAAACAACCGAGATTATCAGGAAAGACAAAGTGGACTTAATTGTCAGTGGGAAAGGCTCTTACATTCAGGTAATAACATCAGGAGAAACATCAGGAGAGAATAAAAAAGCTACACTTATTCTCCATCAAACTTATACATCCATTTGGGAATCAGGAGAAATCAATCTTGATAAGGCTGAATTCAGAATTCCAAAAACAGTTTTACCTAATGGCATTTTCCAGTTCACGCTGATAGCTGATGACAATACCATTTTATCAAAAAGATTATGGTCGGAGTATAATTCTGAAGCTATTGATATTAGTCTGTCCGACACAAAAAAACATCTTGATATAAAAAGCAATTATTCTCTGAATTACGAGTTTCCGGATGAATCGGCTGAATTATCTATTCTTATTGGTATGGAAGAGCCAAATAATCCCTACAATAATCATCTACCTGGCTTGAAGGGCTGGCCATGCACTTCCAATATCCCAAATGATCCCTCTGCTTTTCAAGGGTGGTTACTTGGAAATTCTTATTCCGATAATACTATTTTTGCAATTTTGGATGGACAGGATGGAGAAGGTGGAAACAAAATGTCATACTTGCCGGAGACAAGATCAGGAATAATAGAAGGAAAAGTTTTTGACAAGTCATCAGGGCTTATTATCAATAATATTGGCATTTCTCTTACAGTATTAAACAACAATTATTTTGACGCTTGCAAAACTGATGAAAATGGCAAGTTCTATTTCACATTACCTGACCAGTATGGAACAAGCGATTATATTCTCAATTTCACCACGCAAATCGATTCAGGTATGCAGATTGTTGTTAATCCTGATTTTGATCCTCCTCTCGCAAAAACTTTAGATAAATTCAGTTTGGATGAAGAAGAACTGCAATATCTTAAGGCACTTAACACCAACCTTCAGCTAAACAATATTTACGGTTCTGTGCCCGAATACAAAGAGAAGGAAATAGAGAATAATCCTGATAGGATAACTTTCTTTCACCCTCCTGATCAGACAATTATCCTGGAAGAATTCATCAAACTTGCGAATATCAAGGAAGTCATTTATGAGGTTGTCCCAAATGTATCAGTAAGAAAAACCAATGGCAGAGATTTTGTCAGAGTTAATAGCGCGAACGATCTTTCGGGAGACCAGGAGAACCTGGTATTATTGGATGGCATACCCCTAACTGATCACACAGAATTACTTAATCTATCTCCAGATAGAATTGAAAAGATTGAAGTAAAAAACAGATCCTATGTTTATGGTAGAAATATTTATTCGGCTATCGTGAATTTTGTTTCGCCCAATAAGGATTACGCAGGAATTGATTTACCCGAAAGCTCCATACTCTCCACAACTAAGCTACCAAGAAAAGGCTCATTAATCAAAACTATAAGGGAAAGCCAAAATCCAAACATCCCTATTCTGGAACCCACTCTGTATTGGCAACAGCAAAACTCACCTAGCAAGGGCAAGATCGATTTCAGTACTAACGATGGTGTGGGTAATTTTCAAATATTCATCTCCGGATTTAATAAAAAGGGAGAATGGATATACGGTTCAAGAGCTGCCAAAATAGGAAGCCCTGATGACCAATAAGCTCATAATTTCAGCCTGGGTACACTATGCCTTTTTCCCTTTTGCCTAAGAGACTCTATGATCTTACGGCTAAAATATAAATTGATTAGCAGGAAGACTATAGCCATAATGCCAACGGTAATAATAATACTTGGCACGACTGCAGATTGAAGAACTTTTGATCGTGGGCCAAAAGCCTTAATACGACTGGTTGTTGAGCTTATTGAAAGGTCTTCATCCATAGTGAAAACCATATTACCAATAATGCGTCCAACATTTATTACAGCATAAACCATATCCTTGCTGGCAACACTTTTCTCAGCCTGGCCATCACTTTCTCCCTTTGAAAAAAAGTTGCAATGAGCCGTTGTGACCACCAATACGGAGAGGAGAAAGACAAGCAGAATTTTTATATTTACGTTTTTCATCGGATATAACACTTCATACTAGAAAATAAAGCTAGTAATATATCTTCAACTCTTTGAAAAAAATCGGCCAACTGACGAATTTCATTGACGAATTGCATAATTGTATTTAAATTGCTCACATAAATAAGCATACTAATGAATAGACTATACCTTGTTATCTGCCTGTTATTTGTTTCAATATTTGGTTTGAACGCACAACAAAATTGGTTCAAAGGGAATACCCATATGCACACCAATTTCAGTGATGGAGATTCACCCATACAAGAAGTTGTCGATTGGTACCACGACCATGATTATAACTTTATAAGTATCACTGATCACAATAAAACTGTCATTCCCCTGGATCACATCAGCAGTGATAAGCTCAGGAAAGATTTTCTGATGATCGTTGGTAATGAGATTACATCCTCAGTGCACTTCACCGCCCTGGGTGTTAAAGATGACTTTAACGTTAAAAGCATATTAAAGGATTTTGAAGATGGAACACTGAAAGGTTTCGACCTTCCAGCCCCCGACACAACCAAGACAGGCCATAGCCAAATCCTGATTAATGGCATGTTGGACCAAGGGGCCATGGTTTTCATTAACCACCCCAATTTTAGCACTGGGATAAGCGCAGCAGAGATGCTATCGCTTAAAGGAGCCACTGCAATTGAATTGTCAAATGCCCACCCAACAGTATATAATTACGGAAATGACAGGCATATTCCCGTTGAAGAAAAATGGGATTATCTCCTCTCTTATGGAATGAAAATTTATGGAGTGGGTTCTGATGATGAGCATCACCTACAAAAATGGGGACCCGATGCAGCCAACCCGGGTAGATCATGGATAATGGTGGAAGCCAATGAGTTAAATCAGGATAATATTCTGGAAGCTATATCAAACGGGAATTTTTATTCCTCTACAGGAGTGGAATTGTCAAAATACGAAACAAACAAAAATCAGATTGTTGTTAAAATTGACAAAAAGAAAACACTGAAAACTCTGAAGAATGAGCTGGGAGTAGCCCACAAAACTGAGAAAGGTAAGGAAGGATTCAGAATTGAAGTTATTGGTTTTGGAGGCAAAGTAATTGAATCAACTGATGGCGAAAGTCTGAAATTTAATTACGGCAGCATCAATAAGTATCTAAGAATAAGGGCATCATACTGCCAAAAGAAAGACGGTGAGTATAATACCTATTACGCATGGTGCCAACCCATCTTTGAAGAAGATAAAAATTAAGAAGCCGTAGTCGAGAGAACATTTTTAAAATCGCAAAGACAAGCAACTTAAACCTCCATCGAGCTTTCCAAATTCCGACATATCCAAATCGTAATCAGGAACTCCCAAATCAGCATTGGTAATACCCTTAACCATGCTCTTGCCCGGTATTCTAGCTATAGCTTTTGTAAACATTTGATTTTATTAATTGAGCCCACCCAAAAATTAAATACTAAATTTGAAACAAAAACAGCACACAAGCAACAATTCAACAATTCAACAAACTATGCTCCGAATAAGCCTCGTCCTTTCAATTATCATCCTTGCAGCCTGCACAAGCACCAATCAGGATAATAATTCACTTGAACAATTCCCTGTTGAAGCTCAATGGATTGGTGATGCTGCAAAACAAGCATCATCAGATTCCTTAATGTACCTTGATGACCCTGCCCCTCTTTTCAGGAAAGAATTCAAGATCGGCAAAAAGGTGAATACTGCTAAACTATATATCAGTGCTGCAGGATATTATCGGGCTACAATCAATGGCAATAGGGTTGGAGATCATTTCCTTGATCCTGCCTGGACAAATTATAGCAAGAGAATCTATTTTTCTGAGTATGATATCACTTCCAGTATTACTGAAGGAGAGAACTGTATTGGTGTAACGCTGGGGAACGGATTCTATAATCCACTACCATTGAAAATGTGGGGTGGCAGGAATATCAGGGAAGAACTTCCCACAGGCCGACCGGTTTTTATTGCTGCACTTGTTTTGGAGTATGATAATGGTGAGCGCGAAATGGTAGTTTCTGACGATAGCTGGAATTATGAATATGGGCCGATGTTAAAAAACAATGTCTATCTGGGTGAAGTGTATGATGCTGAACGCGAAATCAATGGCTGGGATCTACCTGGATATCAGGATAACAACTGGCAAAAAGCTATTGTTAAGGAAAGTCCGGGCGGTAAGCTTCAAAAGCTTTTCTTCCCTCCTATACAGCTAACTGAAAAGATCAGACCGATTGAAGTTTATGAGCAGGAAGAAGGCTTGTACATAGTAGATATGGGTGTCAATTTCACAGGTAGTTACAGTATAAAATTAAAGGGAAACAAAGGAGACACAGTAAGCTTCAGATTTGGGGAAAGAGTTTATGATGATGGAGCTCTTAACCCCATGACTACTGTTTGCGGACAGATAAAAAGAGCTGGAGTAGGCGGACCCGGGGCACCGGCCATAGCATGGCAAATCGACAAATATATTTTTGGGGAGAATGGAGAAGCCTCTTACAGTCCGGAATTTACCTTCCACACATATCGCTATATGGAAATATCCGGGCTGACTGAAAAACCACTGCCCTCGGATATTACCGGATATTTCATTCATACCAATGTACCAAAAAATGGAGAGTTCACTTCTTCATCCGATCTTCTGAATTCTATCCAGGATGCGGTAGAAAGGACCTTTATGGCCAACCTCATCAGTGTTCAATCTGATTGCCCGGCAAGAGAGAAATTCGGCTATGGTGGAGATCTGAATGCCACCAATGAAGCCTTTATTTATAACTATGATATGTCTGGCATCTATCGCAAAACAGTTTACGATTGGGTAGATGCAATACGTGATTCAACCTTTGTCGACACAGCTCCTTTTGTTGGTATTAAATATTGTGGACTAAGCTGGGAATCAGCATATCTTATCACTCAATACTTTCTCTACCTGTATTACGGTGACATTGAGCTTGTCAGGGAACTGTACGATTTCAATAAAAAATGGATGGAAAAGGCTGCAATGCTTCATCCTGATGGTATTGTCGACAAAGGTCTTAGTGATCATGAATCCATGAAGCCGGTACCAGTTCAGCTTACGGGGACTGCTCATTACATGCAATGTGCCCAAATCATGCAGGAATTTGCTGCTGTAATGGGCGACAAAGAGAATGAAGAAAAATACAAAACGCTGGCTGCAAAGTTGAAAGATATTGTGAAAACAAAATACTGGGATAATCCAGTTGAAGGAAAAATCAACAGACAGACATTGTTTGCCACTCTTCTCTATCATGGCATCATTCCTGAAGAGGATATTCCAGCGGCAAAAGACTCCTTATCGAAAGCTGTTGAAAATGGAATTGCCGGCCATTTCATTACCGGAATCTTTGGAACAAAATATGTCCTTGAAACTATGTCGGAATTTGTGTCAGTACAAGATGTATTCGATATTGTTAACAGCACTGAATTCCCGGGTTGGGGACATATGATCGATAATGGAGCCACTACTATTTGGGAAACATGGAAAGAGAGTGATAACACCTTCTCAAACTGTCATCCAATGTTTGGGACGGTAACAGAATGGTTTTACAGATGGATTGGAGGCATCAGACCCTTAGATGATCATCCGGGTTTTGAAGAATTTATTCTTGCCCCAAATACTCCTGATGGGTTAGATCATGCTCATTGCAGTTATAAAACTCCGTATGGAGAGATAGTATCAAACTGGAAAAAGGATGGGGATTCAATCGTGTTCGAGATCACAGTTCCGGAAGGCACAATAGCGCATGTGGAACTACCTGTGAAGGATAACATGACGATTCTTAAAGATGGAAAAGAGGTTGATTCGGGGGAAATGAAGTTAAAAGGTGGGGAATATATAATTGGGCTAAAGCCCGCAAAATAAGTTGAGCTCTATCCACTAGCTGAAGCTAGTGGTAATTAAAAACAGGAAGAAGAGCAACCTAGTGGCAATTAGATTCAGTTAGCAGTATTAGTTGCCACTAGCAGTATTAGTTGCCACTAGCTTCAGCTAGTGGAGATTAAAAACAGGAAGAA
>CAYUNU010000120.1:0-7661 GCA_964446195.1 uncultured Porphyromonadaceae bacterium
TTTTAAAATATATTCGGCAGCTTTTAAACCACCCGGAGTACCAGGGAAACGCCCGGCAAGGTCCTCTGAGGCTAAATATGATGTGTGATTCAACAATTCTTCAGAGGTAATATCAGGATTAGCCTTCCTTAAACATCCTGATAAGGAAACTGCAAATAAAACTCCTGCAATAATTATAGTCCTATTATTCATGTATTTATATTCTATTTATGGCGCAAAAATAACTTTTTATGACTTATTACCACCCTACATAAATAATAAACCTCATATTAAGGTGTATAAACCAGGTAAATTAATTTGTTAACACGGTATGGGTTTATAATTTTGAGGCTCAAAATATAAAAGATGAAAATTTCATATAATTGGCTTAAGGATTACCTCAATATTGATATGCCTCCTAAAGATTTAGCTGAGGTTTTAACTAATACTGGCCTGGAGGTTGAAGGACTCGAAGAGTTCATTTCTATAAAAGGAGGAATGGAAGGACTCGTTGTTGGAGAAGTTCTTACTTGTAAACCTCATCCTAACGCAGACAAGTTAAGCCTTACTACAGTTAACATCGGTGGAGATGATGTACTACCTATTGTTTGTGGCGCTCCAAATGTCGCTGCCGGTCAAAAGGTAATCGTAGCAACTGTTGGAACTACTCTCTACATGAAGGATCAAAGCTTTGTGATAAAAAAATCAAAAATTCGTGGAGAAGTTTCTGAAGGTATGATTTGTGCCGAAGATGAAATAGGTATTGGCGAAGATCATGAAGGTACAATAGTACTAGATCCTGCAGCAAAAGTTGGAACCCCAGCTTCTGAGTATTTCAATATTGAAAGAGATGATGTTTTTGAAATAGGATTGACACCAAATCGTATTGATGGAGCTTCTCATATTGGAGCAGCAAGGGATATAGCTGCTGCATTGCGTTCAGAGATTTCAGTTGAACTTAAAAAACCCAAACTTGATGGATTCTCAATTGACAATAATGAACTATATATCCCAGTTGAACTAAATGTTAATGATGCTTGTATAAGATACTCGGGTATCAGTATTAAAAATGTTGAAATTAAAGACTCTCCGGATTGGCTGCAAAACAGACTAAAAGCTATCGGATTGAAACCCATTAACAATATTGTCGACATCACCAATTTTGTGCTTCATGAAACAGGCCAACCTTTGCATGCTTTTGATGCTGACAAAATTTCAGGCGGTAAAGTAATTGTTAAAACATTGCCCGAAAAAACAAAATTTACCTGCCTCGATGAAGAAGTCAGAGAATTGTCTGAAAAAGACCTTATGATTTGTAATACCTTAGAAGGCATGTGCATCGCAGGGGTTTTTGGCGGTCTGGAATCAGGGGTTACCGCTAATACAAAAAATGTTTTCCTGGAGTCAGCTTGCTTCAATCCTGTGTGGGTTAGAAAAACAGCTAAAAGACATGGCCTTAATACCGACAGCTCATTCAGATTTGAACGGGGCACCGACCCAAATGGAACACTTTTCGCCCTAAAAAGAGCAGCTATGCTAATCAGGGAAATAGCCGGCGGGAAAATATCTTCTGAAATAATCGATATCTATCCAAACAAGGTTAATCCTTATCCTGTGAGACTAGATTGGGCAAACCTCGACCGCCTGATCGGAGTTCAAATACCCAGAGATAGCGTTAAAGAAATTTTGTCATCCCTCGACATAACAATTAGCCAAGAAGATCAATCAGGCTTAAACCTTGATGTGGCAACATATAGAGTTGATGTTACCAGAGAAGCAGATGTCATTGAAGAAATCCTGAGAATATATGGATATAATACAATTGGCCTGCACGACGAAGTATATTCAACTTTGTCATACAGTAAAAAACCCGATCCTGATCAATTGGAAAACCTAATCTCCGAACAATTAGTTGCCGTGGGATTCCTTGAAATGATGGCTAACTCCCTTAGCCGTTCAGCTTATTATGAGAATAGTAAAGCTTTCAATGAAAAAGAAACTGTTCGCCTGGTAAATCCACTAAGTAATGACTTGGGAGTAATGCGTCAAAGCTTGATTTTTGGTGGAATGGAAGCATTAGCCTCTAATATTAAACACAGAAATGAGAATCTGAAATTGTTCGAGTTTGGAAATACTTACAGAGTAAATCCAGATTCTAACCAATTCTCTACTGATGCCTATAAAGAAAATAGATCACTAATGCTAATACTTACAGGTAAGAAAACTCGGGAACACTGGAGTATTAAGCAAACAGAATCAGATTTCTATCAGCTGAAAGCAAATGTCAATAATGTACTGATAAGAATGGGTTTTGACCTGGATCAAATTGAGATTGAATCTATTAAGAATACGATATTTGCTGAAGGGCTTAACTACAAATACCATAACCAACTGATAGCCAGCCTTGGAACAATTGCGCCGGATTTTCTGGAAACATTTGAGATTGAACAGGCAGTACAATATGCCGATCTGAATTGGAGTATTCTTCTGAAGAAATCTGACTCTAGTGTAAGATATAAAGAGTTATTGAAATACCCGGCTGTTAGACGAGACCTGGCGCTAATTTTAGATCAGGAAATAGAATTTGAAGAAATCAGAAGTCTGGCTTTTCAAGTAGAAAAAAAATTATTAAAACAAGTGTCCCTTTTTGATGTTTTTGAGAGCGAAAAACTTGGCAAGGGTAAAAAATCATATGCCATTAGCTTTATCCTCCAGGATGAATTCAAGACTCTTGTGGATAAAAAGGTTGATAAAGTGATGAAAAGCTTGATCTCTGCTTTTGAAGACAAATTTAAAGCTGCACTGAGGAAATAATTAGTTAAATATTTTTTCCTTTCTGAGCATATCTGTGAAGCCAGCATCATTATTTGATCTCACTGTTGGGTAGAGAACCTTAATCTCCCTTGGCGTGTTTTCAACAACATAGGATCTTCCTGTGTAACTCAACATATCCAAATCATTAAAATCATTTCCTATTGAAATTGTTTCTGCCGTACTAATACCCAAGCGTTCACATAAAAACTTGATCCCTTCAGCTTTCGAAACTCGTGAATGAAAAATTTCCATCCATATAGATTTATGATCTATTGGCGAGGTAGCCCTAACAACCTTTACTCCACAACACTGATCCTTTAGAGCCTCATATTTTGCCGGATCATCATCTAAAATTATTAAAAACTGGGAGGCTGATCCAAAATTTATGGGATCGAAGCTAATCTCTTCCTCATAACCTCTATAATAATCCATGCGCTTTAAAAAATCCGGATGGGCTTCCCCTACCTGGTAATAAACATAAAAATGATTGTCAGGAATTGGCGCTAACACCTTAAAATCAACTTCTACTTCCTTAAACATGCAGGCAAGCTCCCTAACCTTCTCTTCCGTAAGAGAATAAGAGATAAGAATCTCTTTGTTTTTCCAATTCATAACTCCCGTACCGGAGCTGAAAACCAAATAATCTATCGGAAAATCATCAGCAATAACTCTGCTAAATGAAAATGGTGAACGACCAGTAGCAATGACTCTAATATATCCCTGTCGACCAAGCTCAACTAAGCTTTGGTAATCCTTTTCACCAACCTTTTGATCATCCTGAAGGAGAGTGCCATCAAGATCAGTAATTATCATTTTATACATATACGAAAATACAAATCCTTTGGAGGGTATTATTCTTTTTTTGAAAGAGATTCAACAAGCCACAAAAAGTCATTCAGAAACTTCTCCGAACTGTCTCCAAAATCAATATCCGTAAGTTCTCCATTCACATTAAACAAACTATCCACATTCTGAACCATAAGCTTAAACGGAGAAGGTATAGCTTTTACATGGAGAGCCCAGGACAGAAGATGATGTGATGCATTAACACCACCAAACAATCCACTGCTAACAGTTACAACCCCAACTGCCTTTTTAAAATACTCATCTTTAAAGTAATCAAGTGCATTCTTTAATACCCCTGAAAAACTTCCATTATACTCAGGACTAACAAGAATAATTCCATCGGCATCACCAATAATCTTGCTAAACTCAGCCATGCCCTCAGGAGGGTTTTCTAGAAAACGAAACCTTTCTTCCATTACAGGAAAGGAATATTCCTTAAGATCAAGCAATTCAACTTCAATGCCAACCCTATTTTTAAGTAATCCATCCAATAATTTAGCCACATCAATACTTCTGCGGTTTTCCCTAATGCTGCCAAGAATAATTGCTATCTTCATTTTTCTTTTTTTACTTTTTCTTTGCAGCTTAAACAAGCTCAAATATTATTTGTTTAGAAATTAGACTTTTTTATAATTACGTGTACAAAGAATAGCCAAAGAGAATAATGAATCAAATAAATAAATACCTGAACCTAGTTACATTTTCGCACACAATATTTGCAATGCCTTTTGCCCTGATTGGATTTTTCCTGGCTGTCGGTATTCATGATTATCAATTTACCCTCAGGATTCTGTTGATTGTATTATTGTGCATGGTGTTCGCCAGGAACGCAGCAATGGGTTTAAACAGATACGCAGATAGAAAATTAGATGCCAGAAACCCCAGAACAGCTAACAGAGAAATCCCTGCCGGCATCCTTAAGGCAAAATCAGCGTTGATTTTTACGATAATAAATTCTTTGCTTTTTGTGGGCGCTGCTTTCTTTCTTAATCCTCTGTGTTTTTTCTTGTCGCCACTTGCCTTGTTGGTAGTCCTCGGGTATAGCTATACAAAAAGGTTTACTGCTTGGTGCCATCTGATACTTGGAATGGGATTAGCAATTGCCCCTATTGGCGCCTACCTGGCAGTTAGCAGTGAATTTCATTGGTTACCACTTTTGATATCAGGCTTGGTATTAAGTTGGGTCAGCGGTTTTGATATAATTTATGCTCTTCAGGATCAGTCGTTCGATAAAAAAGAAAAACTCTTTTCAATCCCTGCAAAACTTGGTGCTAAAAATGCACTGCTTGTTTCAATTGGATTGCATTCCATTAGCATCGGAATGGTAATATTAACCGGAATACTAGCCAATTTTAACTGGATATATTGGATTGGAGCATTTTTATTTATCAGCCTCCTTATATATCAACATCTGATTATCAAACCTGAGGATTTAAGCAGAATAAATAGAGCCTTTGGTACAACAAATGGAATTGCCTCTGTGATATTCTCTATATTTTTTATTGCCAGTTTGTACCTATAACAAAGATTATTAATAGCTTTTGATAAAACTGGGAAGAATCACTAGAAATGGAATACAAAACTAATTCCAAAGTTTTGATAAACCTGTATAAACTTACCATTACCCACCAAAGTCCTGACACCTTCTATATATTCATAATCAGGTATTGTAACATCATCATCATATATTAGGTGAATAAAAAAGCTGGTGTCGAGATATTTAAGAATTTTGAGTTTTACATCTGTCATCCAGTTAATATCAGGCATGGGATTGTTAACATAACTGCGGAAAACTGTAAGAGTACTATTAAGGTTGATCTTGTCCCATAACAACTTTTTGTAGGTAGCACTAACCCTTACACCCATCTCCTTCGTAACTCTCTGCCCAACTGGGACTCCATGTGCCGGAAGCTTTATAGTGAGGGTATCAAGAACTAGTCTGAACCGTCCTGAAATAGGATCCCCGGTTATGCTCAAATCTTTGGACGGTTTATATGTCATACCTAAACCCAGTGTGTAAGTAGCAGGTGCCATAAATTTAGATATTGGAATACTATCCGTGGCACTACGATAACTTGGGAAAAACTGACTGTCAAATCTGGAACTTATAGAATAGTGATAGTTTTTATATGCCTGATGACTAAGAGAATTTTTGATTATTAATAACTCATTGTTTTTGTACATTTTAACATCTTCCAGTTTCTGAATTCCGTATAGATAATAATAATCATTGTTCCATGATAACTTCCCTTTTTGATAATTAGCCCATCCTTTACTCGTTAAAGTTAAAACAACCCGATTATTCCCTCCCTTCGCCCAATGAGAGTAAGCCATCTGGGTTAAACTAAAATCAATATTCCCACCCTTACTCCAATTTGTAGGCCTGGAGGCAAGTACCGGCCTCTTGGGTATTTTTATACCACTAATATTAACCCAATCCCTCCTTAAAATATCAGGAGGAACATCCTTCTTTAGCATTTGTGAAAGCCTGAAATCATCGTCGGCCTCAAGATAAACAGAAGATTTCCCAGTGCTGTATAGATATATTTTTACCGAATCCTTTCTGGCATTTACCAAAAACATTGATGTGGAATCAGAATAATTGTTTTTCATCACAAAGGGAACAGTATCCTGCTCACCATTGATCAGGAAAAAATGCATTGAATCATTAGCTAAATGCGAAAACAGAGTCGTCATGTCCCGCTTGAGAATCTCTCCATCCGGTGACCTGGCATCATCGTGAAAAACCTGTTCCAACAGTCTGTCTAAACTGCTTCTAACAGAATCCTCATCAATACTGTATAGAAAATCCTTGAACTCCCATCTCGAATACCGATTAAAATCCCTGTTTATAGAATCAATTGAACGTTGCCTTACACTATCCAGTTTATCCTGTAATATCATGCTACGCAATTCAAGCTGAAGTGAATCATTCTCCTGATCTTTGGCAAAAATCAAATTATTCAGATATAAGGAATCAAGACTTGCTTGGAGCAAAAGGGAGTCTTTTGTTCTAACCAAATTCAAAAGAGAGTCCTTAACTATCCTCAATGAATCACGATCATGCCTTTGTTGAAAGCCTAGTGTAGACCCTGGCAAAACTAACAATATGTTGAAAATCAGCAATAACTGATAAATAATTCTCTTCATTAGGTCAGATTCTCATCAAACACAAAGATAATAAATGCAAATACCATGCAATTAATGAACGTGCTCATTTTATTTTTATTTATTTTTTTTAAACTTTGTGATCTATGCAGAGAGATATCTTACTTAGCCTTAAGACCAATCATCTGTTCCTCAACATCAAGTCAAGGGACGACTAAAGAGTAACGAGCAACAACTCAATTTCCTAATTCCCTGATTTCCCAGTTACTTAATTAAATTATTACATAATTACAATTATAATGGAAGCACCAGAACCATTTAGAATAAAAACTATCGAACCAATCTATCAAAGTAGTCGTGAGGATCGCGTAGATTGGATAAAAAAAGCAAAATACAACCTATTCAATTTGAAAAGCAACCAGGTATTCATTGATCTGCTAACTGACTCAGGCACAGGAGCCATGGGCAGCCCTAATGATGGGTGATGAATCCTATGCAGGCTCAACATCTCATACTCATCTAGGTGACTCTGTTAAAGATCTTTTTGGATTCCCATATTTCCTGCCAACTCATCAGGGCCGTGCAGCTGAGAATGTTCTTTTTTCCGCTCTGGTTAAAGAAGGAATGATCGTCCCGGGTAATTCTCATTTCGACACAACAAAAGGCCATATCGAATTTAGAAAAGCAAAGGCAATAGACTGTACTATAGATGAGGCCTTCGATACTCATAGCCAACATCCTTTTAAAGGAAATATCGACCTGGTAAAACTGGAAAAAGTTCTCGCCGATAACCCAATTGAAAATGTTCCTTTCATCATCGTAACAATAACATGCAATACAGCAGGAGGTCAGCCAGTATCAATGGAGAACCTGAAAGCCGTAAGAAAACTAGCAGACAATTACAAGCTACCAAT
>CAYUNU010000120.1:7671-8900 GCA_964446195.1 uncultured Porphyromonadaceae bacterium
GATTCGGCACGTTTCGCAGAAAATGCATACTATATCAAAACACGTGAGCAGGGATATCAGAAAAAAGATATCCGAGAGATTGTAAGCGAAATATATTCAATGGCAGATATGATGACATTCTCTGCCAAGAAGGATGGCTTGGTGAATATTGGAGGCCTTATAGCATGCAGAGATGAAAAAGTGTTCAAAGAAGCTACCACCTTCAATATTATGTTTGAAGGATATATCTCATATGGAGGATTGGCAGGGAGAGACATGGCTGCTCTCGCACAAGGGCTATATGAGGTAACAGAATTCTCTTACCTGCAGTCGAGAATAAACCAGGTAGCCTACCTTGGAAATAATCTATTAAAAGCTGGTATACCTATTCAAGAACCTGTTGGAGGACATGCAGTTTTTCTTAACGCATTGGAGTTTTTACCCCATATACCCAGAGAAGAATTTCCCGCTCAAACCCTTGCCATTGAACTATATCTGGAATCTGGAATTAGATCAGTTGAAATTGGAACATTATTAGCCGACCGTGACCCCATTAGCAGAGAAAACCGTTACCCGGCTCTAGAAATGGTCCGACTAGCGATCCCAAGAAGAACGTACACAAATAATCATATGGACTACATCTATGAAGCCATAAAACGAGTGTGGGATAGGCATCAGGATATTAAAAGAGGATACCAATTAATCAGTGAACCTCCGATATTAAGGCATTTCACAATGGAGCTCGCTCCATTAAAATAAATCTAGCGGACAATTATACGGCCTCCTGCTGAACGGGCCATAAATTCAGGGGCATACTGGGATTGTATCTCAGTATATCCCTTGCTAAAATTACCCTTCTGCTCAACATAAAAGTCATACTCAAAAAATGAAAATCCTTTAGGCAGACGATGTATATAAAAATCTGTGTATAAGTCACCTTGATTCTGGTACCAGGAAATACCTCTTCCCCAATGATATCCTGAAAGAGATTTATCAGGCTCAAAAGGTGCCGGTCTGTAATCCCTTATTTGCACATAATCAACAGCCTGTGAAGCTTCTATCTCCAACCTGATCTTAATACGCGAACCCACTTCAAGATCCTCACCCGAAGTAGCAAGCCACCCCTTTTGCCCATTTTGCTCTTTCTCAACCAGGAATATTCTTCTTATCAACAAATCTGAGCCTGAGGGAAGCAAGGTATCAATATCCATAGAACTTTTTTCATACAAAGAACCCCATACAGGAGCCTT
>CAYUNU010000121.1:0-8841 GCA_964446195.1 uncultured Porphyromonadaceae bacterium
AAGTAATTAAGTGCATTTTTCATTACTAAAACCGATACAATGTTGAAGAAATATTTAGTCCCATTAGCAGTGCTTTTACTAATACCAAGCCTCTATAGTCTGATTCCAAAGTCCAGCGGTTCTCCTGGTGGGAAAACAGGATCTTTAGCAGACATTCAAACTTGCACCCAATGTCATAGTGGGACAAATGTTCCAGCAACCGACTGGATATCTGCAGACATCCCCGAAGGTGGTTATATGCCAAATGAAACATATACCATCACTTTGACAGGTGATCATAATGGCGTATCCCGATTTGGCTTTGAACTGACAGCTGAAGATATATCTGGAATTAAAAAAGGAACTTTTATCATTAGCGATGCCGCCCAAACAAAACTGGTAAATAATAATCAATCAGTAACCCATACCTCATCAGGCCTATCGCCAAATGGAACAACCAAAAATTGGTCGTTTAACTGGACTGCACCTGAGGAAGGAAGCGGTGAGATTACCTTCTTCGCTGCACTAAACGCAGCAGATGGTAATTACAGTACATCAGGGGATGTAATCTATACGAGCAACCTATCTGTGAATGAGAATACCGGCTCAGGTATTGATAATGTGGAGGCTGATGAAAATATTTTTAAAGTATATCAAACTCCCGACCCAAACATTCTTATGGTTGATTTTTCAGAACAAAATCAAAAAATAAAAAACATTCAAATTTTTGATATATCCGGCAAGCTATTGGTCACACGGGATGTAAGCAGATTAAGGAAAGGACCCGAATCATTTAACATTCAAGCCTTTAATACAAACATCTACCTTATTAAAATTCAAACTGATAAAAATTACTATTCAAAAAAAATCCTGATAAACAAATAGTGTCGAGGATTGGCCAATTGTAAATAACAAAGTTGCAGAAGCTATCGAGCTGGATCTATTATGGAGAAGACACGACCCAAACCATCAAGATAAAATCCTCCTGAAGCGAACCAATCATGATGAAAGACAACATTCCTCTCAAATGGGTAAAATCAGGATAACAAGTGGCAATAAGAATAGTCAAAAGCTAAGCGTTACCGGGAATTCCAGTAAACCGCCTCCCCTGGCTAGGGAGGATACAGAGGGGAAGTACGTTTGAGATTACAAGAAACTGAATATTACTCTCCTGAACGGGTTTTAGATTTAGACATCCATTTAGGCACAACAGTTTCTAAAAACCTTTTCTTGTCTTCCTTCATTTTTGGAACATCAATTCCAATGAATTCTTGCGCTTTTGCTTTTGTTGAAATATCAGGATAAGGCAGTTCTTCATTGAATCCAAGCTCTGCAAACAAACGAGCTAAGGATATTCTTGTTTCCTGAGCGACTGCTATACCTTTGGAAATTACACGGCCGATCTCAACAGGTGAATGGAAAGAATTTCCATGACCAGCGGCACAATAATCCCAGTACCACTGAGCATGACGGATACCTTTTAGAATGTCAGTCATCTGTTCATCATTGGCACCTAATTCCCAGGCCTTCGCAGCTTCATTATGAGCTCTTACAATAACCTCTTCCAGTTTATCGCGGTTCTCAATAATCTTATCCTGACGAGAATAAACATCTTCAATCAGTCGGTCGGTTTCCTCACGGTGACAAACCTGGCAGGAATTACTTATGTTGTTCAGAGGACTTTGAATATGATGATCTGTAAATTTAACTCCACCCTCACTCTTATAAGGCATGTGACAATCGGCACATGAAACTCCTCTGCTGGCATGGGTTCCTGTTAAATAAACTTCATACCCGGGATGCTGGGCCTTCAACATCGGAGCTTTACTTAACTTATGAGTCCAATCACTGAATTCCATTTCATCATAATACTCAAGCATATCTTCTGGTGTCGTTCCATTATCCCAAGGAAGAGTGAGATAAGGTACATCTGCAATCTTTTCCTTATTGAAATAATACTCCACATGACATTGTGCACATACTAGGCTTCTCATTTCCTGATGGCTAACTTGAGTTACATCTTTTCCCTGGCGCTCAAAAGCTTCAATAAGAGCTGGTCGTGTTATCTTTAGATTCATGGTTTCTGAATCATGACAATCGCCACAACCAATATTATGTGTTATCTCATGGCCTTTTGTTTCCCAGCTTCCTTTGTAGAATTCAGCAATTCCTACTTCATTCATCATACGAGGCACATCAGGACTTTTACAAGTCCAGCAAGTATTTGGCATAGGACTCTTATTACCATCAACAGGTGCTCCGGTTCTGAGTGTATTCTGAATATCAGTAATAGCATATCCATGACCCCGACCCTGATTGTAATCTTTGGCAAAACCATATCCCGCCCACAGAACAACTAAGCGAGGATCAACCTCAAGCATATCAATCATTGCATTTCCATTGTATTTACTTGTAAAAGAAGTATCCTTTGTCTGAAGATATGACTGGTACTCCTTTGGAAAATTCTCGCCCCATACAGCATTATCGGCCTCAAATTCTGCAATATCAGTTTGTGGTGAATATGCAAACTGAGCTTCTGTGCGTCTTTCCATGATAGAAGAGGCAAGAAGACCAATGAAGAAAACAACGACTACTGTAGTCAGGAAAAATGTCCAGGCTAATGCTGGCTTATCTTTAATGAGTTGGTTAATGGATTTCATCTGAGTATTTTTTGTATTATTTATTCTATTTCTGATTCAAAATTTTATCAAGCCAGGATGGCACAGGACTTCCCGGTAGGGGCACACGTGCATTTGGCACACTAGTAAGACTATTAACCCTACCATGGGGAACTTCTCTGTGGCATTCCCAGCAAATTCGCTCGGAACGCTTGCTGTGTGCCTGAACAGTTAATGGCATAATTGCATCGTCAGTTAGAAGATGCTCATGACATCTAATACAATTATCCTGAACTACTCCCTGCCCTGCTTTTTTGATATGTATAACCTGAGGCTCTAATCTAAGAGTAAACATAGTGGCGTGACGAAGACCATCCTTAGCCTTAAAAAAATACTTATTTACTACATTATTATGTGGCACATGACAATCATTACAATGAGCCCGCTCCCTGTGTGAACTGTGATTCCAAGTGGCATACTGTGGCGCCATTATGTGACAATTAACACAAGTTTCCGGTTTATCTGAAAGGTAGGACGGAGCCTTTGATAGATAAAAAACATAGGAGGATAACCCAACAAGAATACCTGCCATAATCAGGACTGGTAATCCCCATTTCTGAGGTGGTCGAAAAAATTTTAGTACACCCACGGCTTAAGTTTTTAAGTAATGGTTAGTAATTATTTTCAAATATAAAGTATCAAGCCTGCTGCTTTTGTAACATATGTGACATTTCCAACTATTTGAGCTCGAAAACTTTTATATAACTTGGCGAATCGTTACTAATCAGTTTGCAAATTAGCAATAAAATCTAACGTATTTAATACTGGGATTTTGTTTTTTAGAACTGTATCAGTTATTGAGCGTAAGACAGCGAATCTAAATGCACCATGTATGGATCTAAATTGTCCTGATACTTTTTGTTTAACTTTGATATTTCTAATTGCTCGTTCTGAACCATTGTTATCAGGAGGAACTTCGGGTCTATAAAGAAAAGTTAAGAAATATTCCCTGTGCTTCTTTAATCTTTTTTGAAAAGTAATAAGTTCCTTTTTATCAATTGGGAGCGTGTGATTTATTAGAGAGTCGAGCCTTTTTTCAATTTGCAATCTTCTAGGATTGTGAATATAATAATCCGCCGTTTTCATTTGTTTCTTTAAATCTAAGGCTGATAGAAATAATGACTTACAAGCCTTGCTCCATTTATGATCATAAAGTTCATTTAAATAATTCAAATCTCTGAGCAAATGAGCTAAGCATATTTGATGTGATATTGCTGGAGTGTTAAAATGACTAGCCCAGCAATCATGAACTAAAACAGAATTTTTAAAACCATTTTTGAATGTGTCACTTATAGATTTTTGCGCTCTATTATCAGTAATAGTAATAAAAGTGGCTTCTTCATTTTGCCATGTCCACGCCCAATGTTTATCACCATTTACCTTGACACCTGTTTCATCACTTCCGATTGAATATTTGATATTTTCTTGTAGTTTCTGCTTTATTAGTTCGTAGGCTGGCTTGGCTTTTGAAACAAGTTTATCCAAAATATAATGCAAACCTCCTTCGCTTATTCTTGCTCCAAAAACGTCCTTAAAAATCTCCTGCATTCTTTTAAAAGGAATGTATTGTCTGGTGTGAAAATATCCTATTAAGCTTTCTATATTATTCCCATAACTTACGGGGGCTTTAGCTTCTTGTGGATATTCACCTCTATTTAAATAGCCACATTTACATTGCTTATCATAGAGTTGATGTTCGCTTACCTTGATTTCAATTTTAGGTATATCAAATACTTGTCGCCTACCAGCTAGTATAGGGATTACATCTTCAAGGCTTTCACCACAACAGTTGCAGTAAGAAGAAAAATGACTTTCTATATAATCAGGCGTTTCAACTAGCTTTAATGTATTCCCTTGTCGTCCTTTTTGGCCACCAGGTTTAAGTCCGCTCTTCTCTCGTAAACTTTTTCGCTTTGGCCGATTTTCATCTTTGGAAGGTGGTATCGAACTATTGTTACTGTTTTTTGGATGCTGATGTTTTGAGAGACGATGTTTTAAGTCAGCATTTTCAAGCCTGAGTTTTTTATTCTCTACCTCGAAATGCTCTAATTGTTGTACTCTCTTGAGTAGTGAGTCAACTTTTACTATTAGCTCAAGTATGATTTTATCTTTATCCAAGTGTTCTTCTTCTTTGATAAACAAAAATACATATATACGTCCACAATATCAGTAACTTACGCTTATAGTTATCATATTGAACCAATGCTTTTTGTTAACAACCACGCTTTTTCACAAAACCTAAAAAAATAATCAAAACCAATGTTAACATCTTGATCTGCATTGTTAATAACAGCATAGAAAGCTAAAAAAACAGAAGTGATTTATTTTTATTACATTTAACACTGATTAGTAACGGCGAATCAAAAAACAAGGAATGACTCGTAATAAATGGACCAGCGATAAGGTTGGCATTATCAAGGGATTAACAATAATTGTGACTGGAGGGAATAGTGGAATTGGTTACGAATTGGTAAAAGTTTTATCAGAAAAAGGTGCCCGGGTAATCATGGCCTCGCGCTCACTCATAAAAGCAGAACGAGCCAAAAACAAAATCATTAAAAAAAATCCGGAAGCAAATGTCCATATTATGGAATTAGATCTGGCAGACCTCAGTTCGATCAAAAAATTCGCTATCCAATTTCAAAAAGAATATGCAAGACTGGATGTTTTAATTAACAATGCCGGAATAATGAATATACCATATTCACTTACAAAAGATAGCTTTGAGATGCAGATGGGAATAAATCACCTTGGTTCTTTTGCATTAACCGGCTTGTTGATCGACATCTTGAAAAAATCTCCCGGCTCCAGAGTTGTGAACACCGCCAGCATCGCTCACAAAAAAGCTGTGATGGATTTCGACAACCTGCTATACAATAAAGGTCAGGATTATAATGGCATGGCTGCCTACAGACGCTCAAAACTGGCCAATCTATATTTCACTTTTGAGCTCCAACGATATTTTCAATCCAGAAATATAAATTGCATTGCCCTTGCTGGCCATCCCGGTGTAACAGAATCGAATATCGCCAGGCATATGTTTGGCCCAATCCTCTTTAAAATTCTTAAGCCCCTAATACAAGTTGTTCTGCAAAAAGCTTCAGTAGGAGCCTTACCAACATTAAGAGCAGCAATTGATCCTGATGTAAAAGGAGGTGATTATTATGGCCCTGACGGCAAATCAGAATGGAGAGGCTATCCTGTCCTGGTTGAGGCAACTGACTACGCCAAAAATGAAGAAATCGCAAAAAAACTCTGGAAAATTTCAGAAAAACTCACAGGGGTAAAATTTGGAGATCGGTAGATTGATAGATTAGTAGATCGGTAGATTAGGAAAAAAAACAGGAGATCAGGGAGACTTGTGGATCAGTAGATCGGGGGATCGGGAAAAAAACGGGAGATTTGAGTATTGGATTATTGGTATATTAGTATATTAGTTTATTAATTTCCACTAGCTTCAGCTAGTGGAAGGACGCACCATGCATATAAGAGCATTTAACTATCTGATTATATTGCTATTGACTCTGGCAACATTTCAATCCTGCAGTAAAAAGGAGCCGGAAAACACTCCACCCGTGGCAGTTTTCACAGCTGGCGACAACATAGGAAACATTGAAACTCTGTTTACGTTTGATGCTACCGGATCATATGATCTGGAAGATGACAAATCAGAACTTAATATCCGGTGGGATTGGCAAGATGATGGCTTATGGGACACGGAATTTTCCACTGATAAAATTTTTCAACACGGTTTTGGTAAAGACGGATTTTATAATGTTAAGCTGGAAGTGAAGGATACCAAAGGCCTTAAATCAGATTATTCGGAAATAATCACAGTTGAAAAATATTTATTGGTTGATACAAGAGATCAGAAACAATACAATACTGTAAAAATTGGGACTCAGTTCTGGATGGCTGAAAACCTAAACTATGATACTTATGACGGGGCATACTGCCATGGAAATGATACAGATAATTGCAATAAATACGGTAAACTATATGAATGGGATGAAGCAACTTTCGCATGCCCCAACGGCTGGAGGCTGCCGTCAAATGAAGACTGGCAGATACTGATAGATTATCTTGGTGAAAATGCAGGCCATAAAATAAGATCCGACCACGGATGGAATGCAGAAGGCAATGGCGACAATAGCTCAGGCTTTAATGCTTTACCGGCGAGTTACTTCACATCATATGGCGAATTCATGGAGCTAGGTTCTTACACATTTTTTTGGTCTTCTACAGAAGAAGATGGCTATAAAGCCTGGAGCACGCAGCTATCTTATGATAGTGAAATAGTTCGAAAGTATTTCTATAGTAAGAATAATGCCTTCTCTGTTAGGTGCCTGAGATACTAGTGTATTAGTTGCCAATAGTTTTAACTATTGGATAATAAACAAACCCCATCCATCGGGCTTCATCCCAATCAATCTTCAGCGATTTCTTACTTCGCCATCAACATCCTAAACACCTTCCCCATCATCTGCATTTTCGAAAGAAACTCGACCCTCTCATAGTTTTTGGTGCATGCAAGTATCTTCGGAGCCAGCGCCTTTGTTACAATTTCAACATCTTCTGCCAGGAATCTTTGAACCTTTTCGAATTGCTTCTTCTCATTTTCACTGGCAGAGTCCATTGAAACATTCAGGAAATCGGTTCGTACCATCCCCGGTTGAATAACACCGATCATTACAGGACTATCTTCAAGTTCCTTTGCCACAGATTTACTGAAATAGTTAATCGCTCGTTTGGTAGTACCGTATAAACTGAGTTTTTTCATCATCCTACCATCGCTCCCAAACCCTTCCATATTGAAGATCCTGCCATGTCCCTGTTCTCTCATAAAATTGACTGCCACTTTTGTCCCAATCAAAGAGCCGCTTATATTCACATCAATAACTTGCTGAATTTGATTGGTCTCTAGCCTAGGAAAAGATTCGTTAGCCTGCGGCACTCCAGCATTATTTATCCAGATATCAATAAGTCCAAATTTACTTACAGCCTCTTTTATTAAATCCTGATGTGTCATTTCATCCCTCACATTCCCGGCAACACCAATAACATCAGGATAAACTTTCTTCAATTCCTCCACAAGCCGGCTAACACTATCCGCTGATCGGCCATTAATAACCAGATTATGACCGAGCGCCAGAAACTCTTTTGTCAGCCCAAGACCAATGCCTCTGGTACTGCCGGTAATTACAATTGTTTTCTTTTTCATGAACAGGGAAATTTATCCTGATTTAAACTAGGATAAAAATAAAAAATAGATTCACTTTATAGACCATAAAAAAACGAACAAGATAATATGTTTAATATGAGTAAGTGGAAATATCTAATCCTGATTTTACTGCCCATTTCTATGGCTTCCTTCTCTCAAAACAAACTCAAGGTTGAATTGCGAGAAGGACATAAAAATGTTTTTATAAGCTCTCAGGATAATCTAAGTATCCAATCACCGGAAGAAGGCCTTTGGTCCATAGCAACGGCTTGGAATAATGACTGGCCATCCTCTTGGCAACATACTCATCCAAACAAGATTACAGAATCTGGCGACTGGACTATCCTTTCCGGAGAGATGGAGTTGGATGGAGGGAAATGGATCCTGAGAGATGCCTATAGAATTGAAAATGGCATGGTCAAATGTATTCGGCGCTTTGAATGGCAGGGAGAAAAAACGCTGGAAGAGGTCACCCTTTCTGTGAGATGGCAGGTTGAAGGAGATCAACTTCAGGCCTTTCTACCGGGAATACTATACTATGGCAATCCATCCGGAGAGAAAAACAGACCTGAATGGGTTCCTTGGTACCATGGTGATCCTGGGGAAATGGCAATATTCGAAGAGCACAGATATCCCATGCCTTTTGCCTGCCTGGAATCAGGAAAAGGCCTGAACAAATTCGGTGCTGCAATACACACTGTCCCCTCCCCCCTTAAAGACAAGAACTTAGCCGACCACTGGTGGTCGATGGGTGTAACTGCCCATGATGCCTATTCTGAACTAACTCTTCTGACGGGACCAATAACATATAACAACGTAAAAAGTGTAGCCAAAGCTTTGCAGTCCAAACAAATGAAATATGGCAACACATATCTGAATGTAGAGCCTGGAACGGTTATAGAAAAGACCCATTATCTGGATGTTTATCCCATTGAAAAACAAGGCACTGCATTCCAAGAACCA
>CAYUNU010000122.1:0-8819 GCA_964446195.1 uncultured Porphyromonadaceae bacterium
ATTGACCTGCCTTTTGAGCAATCTGCAAACCCTTATATCGATAGTGATAAGCTTATAAACTTCGACCATTTCTTCGTTAGAAAAACAATGTTCATGAAGTATTCACAAGGATTTATTGTTCTTCCTGGCGGCTTTGGGACTCTCGATGAGCTTTTTGAGGCTCTAACACTAATTCAGACTGGTAAAATTGGCAGATTTCCAATTGTCCTGGTCAGTAAAAAATATTGGGGTGGAATGATAAAATGGCTGAAAGAAACTATGCACTCAGAAGAACACAATATTTCTGTCGAAGATTTCAAGCTATTTAGTATTGTTGATACAGCTGAAGAGGCAGTTAAAGAAATTGACAGTTTCTATGGAAAGTATCTGTTAAGTCCAAACTTTTAGGACGCTAGAGTTTTATTCGGCGATCAGATTCCCGATCGAGGTCTTTTTTCTTGATATCCTCTCTTTTGTCAAATTCGCGTTTGCCCCTTGCCAGGGCAATCTCGAGTTTTGCGAGGCCTCTATCATTAACAAACAGCCGAAGAGCAATAATTGTCAAACCTTTTTCCTTAACTTTTTTATCCCACTTGATAAGCTCCTTCTTATTTAACAAGAGCTTTCTAACTCTCAGTGGCAGGTGATTTACATGCGTACCCAAATCATACTCAGCAATATGTAGGCCGCGGATGTAAAGCTCACCTCTTTCATAATAACAGTAGGATTCAGCAAGACTAACTTTTCCTTTCCGAATTGATTTTATCTCGGAGCCAAGTAGCTGCATACCTGCAACAAGCTTCTCCTCGATTGCATAATCGCGGTAAGCCTTCTTATTCTTTATGTTGATAATGTTGGTCATCGGCTGCAAAATTAGTATAATTATCCTTTGTCTATTAATTCCTTTTTGGATGAGCGAACAATTAAAGTTAAAATACGATCCGATAGTTATTCTTGGAGCTACAGCAACGGGAAAAACCGAATTGGCAGCAAGCCTGGCTTATATTCTCGGCTCCGAAATCATTAGTGCCGACTCCAGACAGGTGTACAAAGGTATGAACCTTGGAACTGGAAAAGACTATGAAGATTATACTGTTAATGGGAAGCAAATTCCATATCATTTAATTGATATTGCAATCCCAGGAGATAAATATAATGTTTTCGAGTTCCAGAAAGATTTCCTTAAAACCTACAAGGATATTAAATCCAGAGGAATAAGCCCGATATTATGTGGTGGGACAGGTATGTATATTGAATCTATTATTAATGGATATAAACTATTGCCTGTACCACCAAATTCCACAAGAAGATTAGAACTAAATGAAAAAAGTATGCCTGATCTGATTAGCTTGCTAAAATCACTTACAGACACACATAACACAACAGATCTCAAACATAAGAAAAGACTTATCCGTGCAATTGAAATAGCTGAGTACAACAAAAATAATACTATACAGGAAGAGCCTTTTCCAAATCTGTCACCAATAATTTTTGGAATAACATATGATCGAGAGACACGCCGGGCAAGGATTACTGAGCGACTAAAAAAAAGGTTAGAATCAGGAATGATTGAAGAGGTACAGGCCCTCCTAAAAACTAATTCAGCAGAGGATTTAATCTATTACGGCCTGGAGTATAAATATCTCACTCTGTATTGTACGGGAAAGATTAATCGAGAGGACTTATTCAAGCAACTAAACACGGCGATTCATCAGTTTGCAAAAAGACAAATGACATGGTTTAGAAAGATGGAAAAAGATGGGCATAGGATCATCTGGCTGGAAGGCGAGATGGATAAAGAAAACAAGATCAAGGTTATAATGGAGCGATTAACAGAAAATGATTAAAATTTTTTATACAGTTTATAAATTTCCATTTGTGCTCTAACAGGCTTATTACCATTTGACCTGTAATAGTTAGTCAAATCTGCATCTAGAATTCTGGCCTTGGTATTGTCCCTCCATTGAATATCAAAAATCGTCCTTAGTCTTTTATGTATCTCCTGATCTAAGACCGGGCAGGTAAACTCAACCCTTCTATCCATATTTCTGGTCATAAGGTCGGCCGAGCTGAAATAGCATTTTTCATCTCCGTTGTTACAGAAAAAGAATAAGCGTGAATGCTCCAGAAATCGATCAATGATCGCCATTGCCTGTATATTTTTTGTTTCGTCTCTATCCTCTTTAAGAACAGGAGCAAACATCCCTCTTACATTTAATCTAATTTCTACACCGGCCTCACTTGCATCATACAATAAATGAATCAACTCATTATCAACAAGATTATTAAGTTTAAGATGAATATAGGCGGGTAAGCCTGACTTGGCATTTTCTATCTCTTGTCCAATACTCTTATTCATCATTTTTCTCAATCCAAAAGGAGATGGGACAACCAGTTTGCAATCTGGTATTTGGTAGTTTCTTTGAATAAAATTAAATAGTGAAGCTACATCAGACCCTATTATCTGATTACTGGTCAAAAGGAGATAATCGCTAAAAACCTTGGCAGTATCTTCATTGAAATTCCCTGTACCAACAGCAGTATAATAAATCAGCTTTTTGTTTTCTTTGCGTGTTATTTGGCAGATTTTTGCATGAACCTTCAGGCCCTGGACTCCATATACTACCTTGGCGCCTTCCTCTCTAAGTATATTGGAGTATTCAATATTTGACTTTTCATTAAATCTTGCTGTTAGTTCCATCACCACAGTCACTAGCTTTCCATTTCTAATAGCATTCAACAATGCATTAACAACATTTGAGTTCTCTGCCAGCCTGTAAATACTTATAGTTATGGAACTTACTCTTGGATCAATTGAGGCTTCACGTAGCAGATCAATAAAAATGTCAAATGAATGATAAGGGAAATGCAGTAGTATATCCTTGTTTTGTATTGCAGAAATTATACTAGCTCCTCGCTGGAGAGAAGGTGGAGATATTGGTGGTAATTTTTTGTAAACTAACTCCTCACTTCCTAAGTTTGGAATCTGCATAAAATCCTTAAGATTATGATACCGCCCTCCAGCAAAATTAGTGGCATCAGACTTAAGGCCCATTCTGTCCTTAAGATAATTCAGAAAATATTCTGGGATAGCTCCGTCATAAACCAGTCGAACAAGCTCTCCGTCCCCTCTTTTCTTAAGTCCCTTTGATATTTTTTTAACATAACTCTCGCCCAGATCATCATCAATATCCAGCTCTGCATCTTTTGTCAGCTTAATCGTAAAAGCCTCGGTATTATCATAATCCAGTATTTGGAAGAAATCTTTTAGACCAAGTCTAACCACATCATCCAGAAAAATGATAAACTTCTTTTTACCATCCTTCGGTAGGACCAGGAATCGTGGGAGTTCAACTGTAGGCAATTTTATTAAAGAATACCTCTCCTTTGTTTTCCCTGTTCTTGTAAGTATTGTAGCAAAATATATGGCGTCGTCTTCTAAATCAGGAAATTTTGCAATCCTATCTATCATAATAGGCATCAATTTCGGCCTTACCTTTTCGTAGAAATAATTCAGGGCAAAGCTTTTCTGTCTTCCTTCTATCTCTAGCTCATTTGTTAGAAAGATATTTTCCTTCTCAAGTTCCTTGAAAAGTGACTTTTGAAGACGCTCATATTTTTCTCTCTGCAAGAGAACTATTTCATTCACCTTTTTTAAAGTCTCAGCCGGATCCTCTCCAATAATTTTTTTAACGCCCAATCCCATTTCCGAGAACCGCCGGAGGGTTGCTACCCTAACCTTAAAAAACTCATCAAGATTATTTGAATATATCCCAAGAAACTTAAATCTCTCGATCAGAGGCACTGCTGGATTTTCTGCTTCTTGCAAAACCCTTCCATTAAAAGCCAACCAACTAATTTCCTTTGCCCGAAGTAATTCCATTTTAATCTCTAAGTGGTTTTGGGGATATATAGTGTAGGAGCGTTCCGCTTCCTTCTGTGATATGCTCCCATTTCTTCACATCGAATTCAAGAACCATTGTGCCACTAGTTGGAAGCCTTCTGTAAACCGAGCCGGTAAGTTCAGCAGCCAGCTCCTCCATTTTCGGATTATGCCCAACTATCTGCACACAGGAAAGCTTTGATGCAATAGACTGAAGGAGTTCAATCAGTTTGCCAGCAGGAAAATACTCATAAAGAAAATCTGCCTTGGTAATATTTGATTCAGAGATCTGGAATTTTTTAGCAAAAATTGCAGCTGTCTGAACAGCTCTTTTCGCAGGGCTTGTTATTATTTTATCAGGAATAATCCCCGTATCCATCAATTCATTGTAAATCAATACCGGATCTTTTTGCCCTCTCGTAGTTAGATAACGATCAAAATCTGCAATTCCGGCCTCTCCTGCTATAGTTTTGCCGTGGCGAGTTAAAAGCAATGTTTTCATTAGATAGCAATATCTTAAATTTGTTTAAATGTTTTTATTTGTTAATCACCAAAAGAAGTTCCAATATTTCTGGCTTTTTGAACAAAAGGACTGTCTGGATCAACCAGCCTTGTTTTCGAACCAGCCTCACTAAGTGGTATCCCAACAAGATCTTGTCCGCTGAGTGCCACCATCTTGCCGTAATCCCCCAAAGCAATCATTTCTGCAGCCTTAGCTCCATATCTAGTTGCCAGGATACGATCGAAAGGTGAAGGAGAACCACCCCTCTGCACATACCCAAGAATAGTATCCCGGGTTTCAAATCCTGCCCCATCCTTTATTACCTTACTAATATACTTTGCAGCTGATATTTCCTTATTTGGAGATATTCCTTCTGCTACGACAATAATAGAATAGTTTTTCTTCATTGCGTGCCTCTTTTTTAGGAACTTAACAATTTTCTCCTCCTTAAATGGTATCTCGGGTATGAGAATTAAATCACCCCCTGCAGCTAAACCCGCGTATAAAGCCAACCAGCCTGTTCTGTGTCCCATTACTTCAATAACCATAATACGGTTATGTGAATTAGCCGTAGAATGCAGACGGTCAATAGCTTCGGTAGCTATTGTGAAAGCGGAGTCAAAGCCAAAACTAATATCCGTTCCCCAAACATCATTATCTATCGTTTTTGGGATTCCAATTATGTTCAGCCCTTCTTCTGCCAGAAGATGAGCTGTTTTCTGAGTCCCGTTACCACCAATACAAACGAGGCAATCCAACTTCAGGTTCTTATAATTATTGATTATTTTCTCTGGCTTTGTTAACACCTTAGAGCCATCCTTCTTGCGGGTTTTCTTATATGGTTTTTCCCTGGAGGTACCCAGTATCGTTCCTCCAACAGTTAGAATACCGGATAATTGCCCCTCATTAAGTTCAACATAATCATTGTGTATCAAACCAGTAAATCCTGATGAAAACCCAAATAACCTCATCCCATATTTCAACATGGCCGTTTTCCCGACTCCCCTGATGGCGGCATTCAGGCCGGGGCAGTCGCCTCCTGCCGTTAAAATTCCAACCCTCATCCCTTTGGTATCCATAGCTATTCACTTAGAAGGGTAAATATATAAGAAATTGTTTGATGTGATGGTTTGCAAAAAGTATTTTTCCAATTACTTAACACGCTAATCCTTTGATTATGAAGCTTAGATCTGCACACTCATGTATTAGACTGACTCATACACAAATAAGTCGAACTAAGGCTTTGGCTAACCAATCCTGTTTGCTAATTTTGAGCGTCCCCAAGAATTAAATATTCGCATTATGAGATTCGTGATTTTATGTTTGACATTCTGTTTTGCCGGCATCTCAACTGCCTGGACTCAAAATACTGAAAAATATGGCAGTGACAAAGATTTGTGCCTAAGAAATTATTCCCTTTACAGAGGGTATTTAAAAAACAATGATTATGCTGATGCCAAATTGTTCTGGCAGAAACTAATAGGTATTTGTCCAGAATATTCAACAGGGATATGGTCCGATGGAGAAAAGATTTATACAGCAGAGATAGACAAGGAGAAAGATCCTATAAGACGAGTGGTATTAATTGACTCCCTAATCTGGATTTACGATCAAAGAATTGAATATTTCGGCAACCACCCCCGCTTTTCAAAAGGCTACTTACTCGGCAAAAAAGGTATTTCTCTTATTAATTATGAAGTCCAACCAACTTCGAGAGGATATGAAGCATTAAAAGAATCAGTGGAACTTGAAGAATATCAGTCTAATCCAGCTGTTTTACTAACATTTATGAAAGTCACAAAAAGTCAGTTTCAGGGAGGTCTAATAGAAGCCAGGGAAGTAATAAATAATTACTCATCTTGCATGAATATCATTGATAAAAATCTTGAAAAAACTCCGGATGATGCTAATTTCCAAATAGCTAAAAATGGAACAGAACAATACTTAATCAGCTCAAAAGCAGCTGATTGTTCTACCCTCGTAGATATTTTCTCCCAACAGTTTCCCGAAAAAGAAAAAGACAGCGAATGGCTTACAAAGGTTACAGACCTGCTAAAATCAACCGGGTGCAGTGACAACGAACTATATAACAAATCTACAGAAGCATTGTTTGTATTGGAACCATCAGCTGAATCTGCTCACAAAATTGCAAACTTGTACTTCACTAAGGATGATTTTGAAAAGGCGATTTTCTACCTTACAAAAGGTGTTGGCTTAGGTGATCAATCGGAAGAAACGGCAAGTATGTATTATGAGCTAGCCTACCTAAACTTCATGCAGCAAAAAAACTATCAAAAAGCCCGTGATTACGCTCAAAAAGCTATTGAAATAAGACCCAACTGGGGAGATCCATATATCCTGATAGGTAAAATGTATGTTGATGATCGTAAGTCTGTATCAGCAAACCCATTTGAACAGGAAGCTGTTTTTTGGGCAGCCGTAGATAAATTTATAACAGCAAAAAAAGTTGACCCTGAACAGAGCAAGAAAGCCAATGATTTAATTACCCAATACTCGCAATACTTCCCTATTAATGAAGATGTTTTTATGTGGACTCTTAAAGATGGCATGATGTACAATGTTGGAGGTTGGATAAATGAACAAACAACCGTAAGGTCTCGCAAATTAAATTAATATTCTTATCTTTGTTCGGTATTTAACGAACAACCCTTAAAAAGTGTCAGAAGAAAAGGAAATTATAAGCGAGGAAAACAAGAAGCTTTCGAGGTTTGCCAAGGCTATGGGACACCCTATTAGATTATATGTCCTGGAACTATTGTCAAAGCAGTCCTGTTGCTATAGCGGAGATCTTTCTGAATCCTTACCAATAGCCAAATCAACCCTTTCTCAACACCTGAAAGAGCTGAAAGAAGCAGGACTTATACAGGGCGAAATCGAAGCACCTAAAATTAAATACTGCCTAAACAGAGAGAACTGGAAATTGGCACAACAATTATTTACAGAATTTTTAAAAAGCTGATTTTTTTTGAAACTAATGTTCGTAGTTTTGCGATCTACGAAATAAGCATTAAACTAAATAAAATGGAAATAAAAATACTTGGAACCGGCTGTGCAAAATGCAAGCAACTGGAAGTTAGAACACGCAAAGCGATTGAAGAGCTCAATATGGATGCAACAATTGAGAAAGTGGAAGATATCCAGAAAATAATGGAGTATGCGATAATGCAAACCCCGGGATTGGTAATTAATGAAGAAGTAGTTTTAAGCGGGCAACTACCTAGAGTTTCGGAATTAAAAATAATACTTAGCCAAAAAGTATAATATCATGAAAACAATTAAATCAGGATTACTTACAATCTTAATGCTGAGTGCCTTCCTTACCTGTGGCGCTCAAACTAGTGAGAAAGACAGTGGTAAATTAGAAGTTTATTACTCCCATTTCAACAAGAGATGTGCCACTTGCAATGCTGTTGAAAATGAAACCAAGGCCCTACTAAAAAACATGTATGGCAGTCAGATGGAAAAAGGCGAGATAACTTTCAAGTCGCTTAACCTTGATGAGAAAGCCGACAAGAAGTTTGCCAAGAAGCTCAATATCTCAGGCCAGGCTCTGATGCTCATCCAAGGGGAAAAGCAAATCAACCTAACAAGCGAGGGTTTTATGAATGCCCGTACTAATCCGGAAAAGTTCCACGAGGTTCTGAAAAAAACCATCGATAGTCTTATTTGACAGATGGAAGAGTTTCTTAGCAACTTGTATGCGAGTTCCTCTGTTCCCGCATTATCTGCGCTATTGCTTGGATTGATGACGGCCATCAGTCCTTGTCCTATGGCCACCAACATAACCGCTATTGGATTTATTGGCAAAGATATTGACCAAAAGAACAGGGTTTTCTATAACGGTTTAATATATACACTTGGTAGAACATTCGCATATACTCTTCTGGCAACTATCCTCGTTTTGGGAGCAGATAAATTTCAAATCTCCGGACTTTTTCAGCAGTATGGCCAGAAAATTATCGGCCCATTAATGCTCATAATAGGTGTATTGATGTTAGGGATTATTAAGTTCAATTTTCCTGCATTTTCAAAATTTTCTGAGAGTATAAAAAATAAAACCAAGCGCACTTATTGGGATGTTTTTCTCCTGGGAGTAATTTTTGCTCTGGCCTTCTGCCCATATAGCGGAGTCCTTTTCTTTGGGATGCTAATACCCCTCACAATGAGCACTGCATCAGGATTATATCTTCCTGTAATTTTTGCTATTGCAACCGGTATACCTGTAATTTTGTTTGCATGGCTGATTGCTTATACTGTATCAGGAATTGGATCAGTTTATCAAAAAATTAAGTTATTTGAATACTGGTTTAGGAAAATAGTTGCTATACTGTTTATCGGGATCGGGATTTACTACATAATAACAGTTTGGTTCTAACATATCATGCTGAAAAACAAAATATACTTACTGCTGGCCATTGCCCCAATTTGGGTGAT
>CAYUNU010000123.1:0-2917 GCA_964446195.1 uncultured Porphyromonadaceae bacterium
TCAAGGATATGTTATTGATAGGATTGTTGAGTTCATGGGCAATACCGGAGGTAAAGGTAAAAGGTACAAAAAAACCATTCATGGCACTAGAGAAAAGTTTTCAGCACGCTGGAAATATTATCTCTTTCCTTTATGATACCGAAGACAGGCATTATATGTTGTTTTGTGATCTTACTACTGAAAAGTTTTACGGTGGTTCCTGGGACTATCCTGAATTAGAATTAGGAAGAATCTACCTACCCAACGGAACAACAAAAGACTCATACCTCTTTTGTGTAGAGGCTTTGACAATTATTGAAGAGGTCAAAAATCATCCTGAAAGATGTTCTTCTGAATTGGTAGAATTGGGGCGAAAACTTGATCCAGAAGATAATCCTGTCCTCATGTTTTGGAAGGTCAAATAACAAAAATGCTTGTCAGGAACTGCTAGAGTTTCATTTCCTCGCCAAGTTTTGTTAACCTGTATCGTTGATTACGGCTTTTCGGTTTGTCAGGGATTGTCAATTCGATGAGCCCAGATTCTAAAGCAGGTTGGAGATAAGTTTTAATGAAGTTCATTCTATCAGATAGTTTAAGAGAGTTTTGGAGGTCCTGCCTAGTCATTTCTCCTCTTATTATCAAAATCAGTTTAAGAACTTGAGGGGTAACTTGAGGGGTAACTTGAGGGGTAACTTGAGGGGTAATATCTCTTTGTGCAGGGAAGGTCATTCTCAAAAAGTGATCTGAAAATGTAAAGCAATCTTTCTTATAGCTTTCAAGTATCCTTGGCACGCCAGATCCAAGTTGTTCTACCACTCCAATATCCTTAAACACTCTCATGAGCTCCTTGTTTCTAGGGACGGAGAATCCTTCGAAAAATTCATCTTGACTTAATCCATCAGGTAAACCTCCGGTTGATGTGATTTCAATCCTGTCAGGGAAAATTTCAAATTTAGGAGGAACTTCACCGGTGAAATCATTATGAACAAAAGCATTAATAATAGCTTCCCGAAGTGCAACCGAATCCCTGTATTCCAACGACTCCATAAGGAAACGGAATTTGAAGGCACAGGTGTGGGGCTATCTATCGTTCAGCGAATAATTCACCGCCTTGGAGGTAGAGTTTGGGCAGAGGCGGAAAAAGATAAAGGAGCAACATTCTATTTTTCCTTACCTGCTAAAAAGGATATAATTATTTTATCACCCTCCTGATTTCTCTTCCGATCTGCTTCCCATCCCGATAGGTAACTACTCTTATCGATCCTGCCCCGGGAGGGAAAATAATGCCTTCCTCATATTTGGGGTAGAAGTGATCGGGATAGCTCTCATCGAAGGAGTAGAAAATATCCAGACCTTCGATTTCTGTTTCTATTTCAACCAAATGTTTGCCGTTTTCAGGGGTGATGGTGATTATTGGATCAAAAGCGCTGCGGGCATACTTAACTTCAGCCAGATCAAACCGTTTAAAATGCTCTTCCATGCGCGGAATAAAACCATTCCAATCTCTTAAATCTGCCTCCGACCACAGAACTTCAGACAGGGCCAGGGATCTTGGCCATGTCATGTATTCGGCATGACGCAGAGTAACAACAGATTCTGTCCATAGATTACCTTGCCCACCCAACACTAATTTTGGATCTACTCCTTCGGGGACAGGCTCAAAAGCATAAACATCGCGCAATCTGAGCATGGAGTATGTTTGTGGTTCAATAGCCGGATCGCCCTGATAAAGATCAAGATAACAATGATGAGTCGGTGTCATAACAACCTTATGCCCCATCTTGGCAGCTGCTACACCTCCATTCATTCCTCTCCAACTCATAACTGTAGCTTCGGGAGCCAGACCTCCTTCCAGAATCTCATCCCAACCGATGAGCTTTTTGTTTTTTGCTATCAATATCTGTTCGATACGTTTTATGAAATAGCTCTGTAATTCGTTGGCATCTTTCAAACCTTCCTTCTTCATCAGAGCCAGGCAGTTGGGGTTCTTTCGCCAAAACCCTTTATAACACTCATCACCTCCAATATGTATGTACTCAGAAGGAAATAACTCTGCAATTTCTGTGAAGATATTATCCAACATCTCATACACTTTTTCATTTGAAGGATCAAGCGTATTGTCCTCGATAGTATAGAATTTACTGCCTGGATTTACCGGGTATTGGATGCCTGTATTGGACAGCTCCGGGTAGGCTGCAATCATAGCCAGACTATGACCCGGGATATCAATTTCCGGAAGAATTGTGACCTGTCGTTCTTCTGCATATTTAACCAGCTCCCTGATGTCGTCATGTGTATAATATCCTCCTTGAGTAGCTCTTTCTCCAGCTTGTGGAGGATCGAAAGTCCACCAGGTTCCCTGTCGAGGTACGCGCCAGGCTCCTATCTCTGTAAGTTTAGGATACTTCTTTATTTCAATTCTCCACCCTTGATCATCGGAAAGATGTAGGTGGAGAACATTGAATTTATATTTTACCATCTGATCGATATAGGCCATTACTTGTTCCTTGCTAAAGAAGTGGCGACTTACGTCTAACATAAGTCCTCTCCAGGGGAATCGTGGGTAATCATTTATCTCAATAGCCGGGATAAGCCATTCGGAACGTTTTTTGTTATTAAGATTCTCTATATCAGGAGGTAGTAATTGAATCATTGTCTGTAGGCCGTAGAATAATCCAGCTTGGGAGTTAGCTGAAATTTTAATGTCTTTTTTTTGGACCTTAATGTCATATCCTTCATTTTTTTCATCAGGATTATCCTGATTTTTTAGATCAAGCTGAATAGAGTTAGCAGAGGCTTTCCCAACTGTGGTTTCCAGAGTGAATCCTAAGGGAAGGGACAGGCGCTTAGCAAACTGTTGGGCCATAAGTTTGATTTCTTCATTACTCTCAATAAGTACAATTTTTGTATCCTTGTTTAATTCAAACACTCCTTCACC
>CAYUNU010000123.1:3017-8776 GCA_964446195.1 uncultured Porphyromonadaceae bacterium
TGTATATCATATAGTTCATTCATCCCAACCAGGCGAAACCTTTCGTTTCGAACAGCAAATTTGGTGTATTTAAAGGAATCCGGTTCAGCCCCGATGGGCCATCTGCCTTGATGAAAAACACGATACCTATCGGGCCAGTCAACATCAGGATTTAATATTAGTGGCAACAAACTTTTTCCATCTAGTATCTTATCAGCTGGTATTGGTGCTCCCGTTATTTCTGCCAGGGTGGGGAAGATATCGAAATGATTGGCCATCTGTGGGATATCTGTTCCTCCCTCCCAGCGATCCGGCCAGCGGATAAAAAATGGCACGTGTGTTCCACCTTCATACGTTGTTCCTTTATAGCCGTGCATTCCGGCATTATATTGTTTTAATGTCTGTCCATCGGGTCGACCTCTGTCGGTTGACAGTGCTTTCCCATTATCGGTCATGAATATCAGGATAGTATTATCGGCTAAATTCCATTTATCCAGATTCGTTGTTAAGCGGCCCATATTATAGTCGATATTTTCAACCATACCATAGAATCCCTGAGCTGAAGACCCATATCCATCTTCAGCAAATTTCTGTTTAAAAGAATCGGGTGCCAGGTATGGGCTGTGCGGGGCGTTGGTGACGATGTAGGCAAAGAAGGGTTGCTTGTTGTCGGCATTTCCCTTTATCCACCTCATAGCTTCATCAAAAAACACATCGGAGCAGAAGCCTTCTGTCTTAACAAACAGGCTGTTATCCTTGACTATCGGATCAAAGTAGCTGTTTCCCGGAGCATCGGCGCAGGAGCAATTATACGACTGTCCAATTCCTCCGGCACCATGGATAAACATACGCTTAAAGCCACGCATATCAGGTTGATATGCTTCCTCATCACCGAGATGCCATTTCCCGAAGATACCTGTTGAGTAGCCATTATCGCTTAATAATTGAGCAAGGGTGTAGGCTTTTAGAGTCATCCTCTCCCGCTCATTAATTGTGTGTGTTACACCATTATTGAAAGGGGCACGACCTGTCATGATTGCTGATCTTGTGGGGGCGCAGGTAGGGCTTACCTGGAAGTCGGTAAACCTTATGCTCTGCTCATGGAGTAAATCGATGTTTGGGGTCAGGACATCCGGGCTCCCATGAACTGAAAGATCGCCATATCCCTGATCATCAGTCATTACCAGGATGATGTTGGGGGTGTTGTTTGAAGTACAGGAGCTAAAGATGAGAAGTGCTGCTGTAAGTATTATTAGTCCATTCTTCATTTGAAAAGATAGGTTTGTTGTTTCAGAATTAAAAATACGGATAATTGCTTAAAGAAATGATGTTTGCTCGCTTTGCTCTTTTTGTTGGGGGACTATTTATTAGTGTTACCTTAGTTTCTTTAATTGCTTTGATATGTTTATAAAACCTTTTTCTTTGGAGCGTTATTTTGCTGAATTTGAGTTTAGTGCGAAGTATCTTCTTTCAAGTTCTGACTGTGAGCCTTTGTTGATGAAGGAGCTGTTGGGGATGGCTGATATTGAGTCATTAGGACTTTGGGATAATCTAAAACTAGCTTATACAGAATCGCTTGGATTGCCTGAGCTGAGGGTTGAGATTGCTAAGATGTATGAGGGGATAAATGCCGATCAGGTGATGGTTCTTTGTCCTGAGGAAGGTATTTATATTACCATGCAAGCCTTGCTTCATAAAGGTGATGAGGTGGTGACTACCTTTCCCGGATATCAGTCCTTATACGAACTGGCAAACAGTAAAGGTTGCCTTACTAAAAGGTGGGAACCTGATGATAATAATGTATTCTCGGTGGTTGATCTGGAGAAGCTTATTACTGATAAAACCAGGATGCTTGTAATCAACTTTCCTCATAATCCTACAGGGGCTCTTTTACATCAGGATGAATTTAAAAGGGTAATATCCTTGGCAGAGGAGAGGGGAATCCTATTGTTCTCTGATGAAATGTATCGCTTTCTGGAATACAAAGAGGAGGATCGCTTGCCATCGGTAGGTGAGAAATACAATAATTCCATTACACTTAGTGGGATGTCGAAAAGTTTTTCGCTGCCTGGCCTCCGTTTAGGTTGGTTGATCGTTCATGATCCTGATATCATGAAGAGTCTCCAGTCCTATAAAGATTACACCACTATTTGTCAGGCTGGCCCATCAGAAATTCTTGCCTTGATAGCCTTGAGGAACAGGAAAGTAATTGCAGAGAGGAATCTGGAAATCATCAGGAGAAATATTATCCTGATGGAAGAATTTTCGAAAAGAAATCCTCATTTCATCAGATGGATTCCTCCGAAAGCCGGATCAATTGCTTTTCCTGAGATTTTTGTGAGGTATGAAGTGGAATATTTCTGTCGTTGTCTGACTAAAAAAACCGGGGCAATGTTATTGCCATCCAGTGTTTATGGATATGATAAGAATAGAGTGAGGGTGGGTTTGGGTAGGGAAGGTTTTGAGGAGGGCTTAGGTGTGTTAGAGGATTTTGTTGGGACTCCGAAATAGTTTTAAAAAACTCTCCGCACTCATCACCGGAAGCTTGGCATAGCGATAATCTTTGACATTCCGGGTGATAATCATATCGATTCTTTTGTATTTGGTGGTACTGAAGTATTGAATGGCATCTTCAAAATCCTTGAAAGGAGAGTTCAAGGCCGAGCGGATTGAGTCTTCATCCACCTTCAGTATCCCAATCATTTCTGATAATTCTGTAAGCTTTTCGATAACGAGGTTGTGGGAGGCATGCTTACGCGAAACATAATAAAGGTTGCTGAAGCTTAGGGATGAAGTATACGCATTAATCTCATTTTTGTCCACAAGGTTCATTAGCTTAATTGCATCTTTACCAAAAGGGTCCCTGCTGCTAAGGAAATCAATAAGTATATCGGTATCCAGGAAAATGCTGGTCATTTGGAGTATTTTTTGTTCAGAGTATCGACAAGAGCTTTTTTGTAATCAAAATTATCAGGAAAGTTGATTGATCCGGCTAGTGATTTTACCCTGGTCGTCATTTCAAGTTCAGAGTCCTTATTAGAAATAAGGATCATCAAAAGATTTTCAACCAAGTCGGAAAGGCTTCTTTCTTTACTTTTAGCGTAAAGCTTTGCTTTACTGACAACTTCGTGATCAATATTCAAAGTCAACTTTGTGTTCATTACGTAATTATTTTTAAACAAAGTTACGTAATAATTGGATTTTTTCATGCCTCTACTTTAATATATAGATGCAATTGTTATCACAAAATGGAAAGAGAACATCACATTTTTTTACTTTCCTTTTAAGAAAAAAGTCTCTACCGGGCCAGATACGGGGGACTAAGGAGATTGATGCGTTTTTTTTTGTTATTTCGTATAAAATTTGATCCAATGGCAAAAGACTGGAAAGATCGGCTCGGGGTTGTTTACTCAACAAGCAACGATTTTGATTACGACAAGGAGGAACATCAGGAAGAAGAAACTCTTCCCCCTCAGCAGCAAAAGCTTATTGTAAGTTTGGACAAGCGTAACCGAAAAGGAAAGGCGGTTACTTTGATTACTGGTTTTATCGGTACCGAGGAGGATCTAAAGGATTTGGGTAAGTTTCTGAAAACCAAATGCGGAGTTGGTGGCAGTGTCAAAGGAGGTGAAATACTCATCCAAGGCGATCACCGCCCAAAAGTTGTGGAGATACTTCTTGATAAGGGTTACAAGGCAAAGAAATCAGGATAAGAAACATTAATGCCACGTACAGACGCGCCCCTTGTTGAGCTTGCGAAATCCCGGTTTATCGGGGTGGGCGTCCGATATTCGTCCCTACCTATTTTTTCATTAGGGTGCCGCCTAAATTGTAATTTTGATTTTTGGGTAGGTCTTTTTTGCCGATTCCAATTTTCATCAGGTTTTGCAATTTGTCGAAGTGGTTTTCATATACTCCCCTAGGAGTTGTATTCTCGTTTTTGCAGATTGAAGCTGCCATGCCTAGTACTTCGCCTTCCATACCTGTTGTGCGCATCAGTCGAACTGTTCCCAGAGCGACATGGGAAACGCTGATATTTCTTCCAGCCATCATCAGGTTATTGATGTTTTTTGAGTAGAGGCATCTGAAGGGGATGGGATAGGGGTATATGTTTATGTGTTTTGCTATTGATTTGAATTCAGCCCCTGGGAAGAGTTCTGAGTTTTTTGGATCGGGATAATGGAGGTCGATGGACCAGGTGGTGGGAGCGGTTCCATCAGGATAAATTCGTCGCTCTGTTAAGTCTTGTTCAACTAAAACATAGTCGCCTTTCAACCTTCTTGATTCTCTTTTCCCAGCTATGTAGGCTACCCATTTTAGCTTTTCTTTTGAGAAGTCGTTTTTGACTTTTGAATGATTTTTAAGGTAGGACCAATTAGAGAAAACCACGATCATGCCGTAGTCCCTTATTTGTTCGAAGTCCTTATCCATGTCCAATCCCATACCTGTTTCCCAGTTCCAATCACCTCTTGTAATGGCCTCTAACTTTTTTTCGTTCCAGGGTAATCC
Organism: uncultured Porphyromonadaceae bacterium; assembly: GCA_964446195.1. Lineage (GTDB taxonomy): Bacteria > Bacteroidota > Bacteroidia > Bacteroidales > UBA12481 > JAUVKA01. The sequence goes on from CAYUNU010000123.1 coordinate 7,506, forward strand.
CCAGTTTATATCTGGGAAATTTATTTCATGATTTTTTTTCTCAGAATACCACTGCACGGATGCGCCCATTGTCATCTTATCAGCGATTTCGGGAGCTGTAGCTTCGCCATAAACAGCTTTGCTTTCACGTCCTTCCATAAATTCGGCACCAGCCAGCACTCCTATTGTTCCGTTACCTGTGCAATCTGCAAAAAGAGGGGCCTCGAAGCTAAGTTTCTGCCCATTTTCTATGTGAGAGGCCACAACGGATTTGATAATTCCATTTTTAGTAATGACCTCATTAGCGTGGAAATTTAGGAATAGAGAGATATTTTTTTCCTCCAAAACAGCCAGCAGTTTTTTGTCATTTTCATAGAACATTTCGGGCTGGGCATTGCCACCACGCTCGGGGCCTATTTCATTTACAAGGTTACCTAGTTCGGGATAAGGTTCCAAATTAATTCGTGCACCGAGATGCACTCTTACTTCTGAGCTATTGTTCCCTCCAAGGACTGGTCGATTCTGAATCAGTGCAACTTTCAGCCCCAGTCGTGCGGCTGAAATTGCTGAACAGGTTCCGGCTATACCTCCACCGATAACAACAAAATCAAATTCCCCGGCACTTTCCGGGTTTTTGGGTAAGCCCAGCTTTTTGTTTCTAAATTCACTAAGTGATTTGGAGTCATTGGGGGGGACAAAATCAGGATCAGAGCTTAATATTATCGCATCGCATCTACCGTTGAACCCGGTGAGATCTTTCAGAGCAATAATATGTGTTCCCTTAGCCAGTTTCACAGATCCTCCTTCCGCCCATTCCCAATCTGCTGATCCAGTACCATAAGTTTTATCAAGTATTTTTTTGTCGATACTTATCTTGAATTGTCCGGCTGGCTCAAGCTGGTTCCAATGGGCGTTCCAGTTTCGTGTCCTGACAAATAGGAAATACTCTCCGGTTTTTTCGATGACCACTGTTGTTCTGGCATCCTCAACAGGTATCCCCAAGCCATGAGCCATCAGGAAGGGTGAGCCCATAACGTCCATAAACTGCTGGTCGATTACCCACCCCCCCTTATTCTTAAAACTCTCCGCCTCAATAAGAAGGGTATTCTTTTGAGAATAAGAATATAACAAGGATAAACAGAGAAGTGTACAGATAAGAACAAGCCTTTTCATCTTTTTTTAAAATTAACAATTTACAATTAACCATTGAACTAGGGCAAACTTAGCAATTAGAGCCTTAAAAAAACTATTTTTGACCTCACTTGTTTAAGCGCTTATGCACTGGGAAAAAC
>CAYUNU010000124.1:0-8764 GCA_964446195.1 uncultured Porphyromonadaceae bacterium
ATCTCTAGCAAGGCTGGAAGGACTAAGCCCCATCCAACCACCAAAACCCACACTCGCGCGCTATAAGGGCCACCCAGAAATAGCTTGGCTGCATCAATCTGAACCTGAGTACTGGCCAGGAAACCCATAAACATATGGGTTATCAGGAACAATTCTATTGCAATCAACATCAGGTCAATTTTCGCAAAGAAATGCCTCTCCTCCTTGCTTCTGCTACCAATGATAATGGCCGCGGCAGCAGTTGATAATCCTGATACCAGGAATAGTGGACCCAGGATTGAGGTATTCCAAAGTGGCCGTGCATTAAATGCTGAAAACAAAATCCCTGTGTATAAACCCAGTATCAAAGAATAGATTATTGTAATCCAAGCCAATATCTTCTTGTGTTTTATAACAAAAGTCTCAAAATCACTTAGCCATTGCCAGGGCCATTTCCAATTTGGAAAAACCAGACGAATATTTAATGCAGCCCAAATAAATGAAATCGGAGTGATAATCATTAAGGTCCATGCTCCCCAACCCATCGGTGACTCCAGTCGAATAGTGGTATATAACCTCCAGAAATACAATTTGTGCTTGAGGTCGAGAAATAAGGCAAACAAACCTAGAATGAGTAAAAAAGGCACAATCAAGGTTGCCAAACGGGTTGCAACCGGATACTTATCCTCCTTGCCTTGGAGCGTAAACAAAGCGGCAAAAAACAGAAGACCGGCAGCCAAACCGCCAAGGAATAGATACAGGGGAATCTGCCAGTGCCATATATGTAAATGGGGATCAATATTGGGGTTCATCCTCCCGCTAACGATTATCTCTTCTCGCATAGCAATAATTTTCTCTATATTAAACTAAATAATAAACATGTGGGTTAGTCCCAGCTTCCGGTATCAGAGTCTTGTATTTCCTCTTCTTCAATATCATCGAGATATCGCTCTTAGGATCATCCAAATCTCCAAAATACATACATTTCGTAGGACAAGCAGCAACACAAGCAGGGTCTAATCCTTTCTCTACCCTATGGCTGCAAAAGGTACATTTGTCGACATACCCATCAGGATGAGAGTAGCGTGCATCATAAGGACATGAGGTAATGCAAGCTCCACATCCAATACACTTATTGTGAGTAACCAAAACTATGCCACCATCACTATAATGACTAGCCCCTGTTGGACAACACCTTACACAGGGTGAATTCTCACAGTGATTGCACCTCTCCGAACGTATCTCAAGCTCCAACTGTGGGTAAGTCCCGTCAGTAACCTCAACAACCCAATCACGGCAATACCCAATCGGAACCTGGTTCTCAGTCTGGCAAGCTACAACACAATCACTGCAGCCAACACATTTCTTAGTATCAATCGCCATCGCGTATCTCATGATTCTGCCTCCACTTCAGTTATGAAACTTACAAAATTGCCTCGCATACCGGTACCGCCCATAATAGGATCAACATGCACCCTGGTTATCAAACCGGTATCACTGGCACCCTTGCCATAGCACCTTTTCATTTTTTTCTGGTCATGACCAAAACCATGGACCATGTACACCGAGTCCCACCTAATCCTCTCAGTTATCCTAACTTTTATAGGAAATTGGGATTTAACATTATCCTGATTTATCAAAAATACCGGCTGCCCATTCTCCAGACCCCAAATCTTAGCAATCTTTGGATTGACCCAGACCGTATTCTCATCCATCAGATCAGTAAGGTTTGGATTATTGGAAGTCCGACTGAAGGTATGCATCGGTGCACGACCATATATTAATCGGTAAAAGCCCTCTGGCGGTTCCTCATGCGCCTTATAAACAGGCATAGGGTCAAAGCCCTTAGCTTCTAATTCGGTTGAATACAATTCAATTTTTCCTGTATTCGTATAAAACTCAACTTCTTCATCAGGAGCAAAATAAAGATCATCATATTCCCTTTCCAAAGTTTTAACTCCAATTTTTTGCATCTCCTCCAAACTCGACCCAATCTGCTTGAGCTGCCAGTCCAGCAAGTCCTCTAAATTCTCATGAGGAAAATGATCTCCCAACCCCATTTTTATGGCCAACTACCTAGCCATCCAATATGCAGGCTTTGTTTCATTCTTTGGCTCAACAGCCGGCATCCTCAATGCTATTTGTGGTTTACGGTGCGGACTGGTCCTTATAAGATCATACCTTTCCAGATAGGTACACTCAGGTAAGATAACATCAGCCCAACCTGTTATCTCCATCGGCATGGTGTCAATAGCCACAAGCAGATCCAGACTTTGGATAGCCGCTAAAGTATTCTCCTGATTTGGAAGAGTTTCAATAAGATTGGTGCCATTAACTATCCATCCTTTAAAGGAGCAATCCCTTTCAGCCACGGGAATTGTAGCATCACATATCCCAGAAGCCAAGGCCAGATCTGCAAGTTCATATTTCCCCGGGAAAGCATCCCTCCAAGTCTTCTTTACTTCCGGATATTCGGGGTGAGGGTATGTTGGTAAGCTAGCTGTCGCGGGACGATAATAGCCACCACGCCTGCCCCATGACCCCAATAAAGCATTGAGTATGGCAACAGCCCTCAGCCTCTGTGTATCATCACCATACCAGGTCACATGCCTGCCCGGATGAATGATAACAGCTGGCGAAGCATTACCCATCGCCCTGGCCGTATCACGAATAAGCTGAGGCTCTATGGTTGTAATACCATATGCCCACTCAGGTGTCATATTCTTAACATGCTCTTTTAAATACTCAAAACCAAAGGTGTATTTCTCTACATAGTCCTTATCGTAATACCCCTCTTCAATGATCACATGTATCCATGCCAATAATAAAGCCATATCTGTTGCCGGTTTAATTGGCAACCAAAAATTACTCTTACTGGCAGCTGTACTGTACCTCGGATCAACAGTGATTATCGTTGCACCCTTGTCGATAGCATCTGACATTTCCTGAACAGGACCATTATGCATGTTTTCCCCAATATGTGAGCCAATCAATACCAAACATCTGGTATCCCTGATATCAACTCTTTCCGGCGATTCAACTCCTTCTCCAAATGTGGCAATAAAACCTACCTCACGAGGCCCACGACATTGCGCATAACTAGGTGCCGTAATATTATTGGAACCATAAGCTTTTAAAAGATTTCCAAAATACTTACCCCCCGAACCATGAGAAAACAAAGCAACACACTCAGGTCCATGCTCTTTAGCTATATCCCCCAGCTTCCTGGCAATAAAATCAAGAGCCTCATCCCAACTCGCTTCCCTAAATGTCTGCTTACCATCCACCATCGTCCGCATCATCGGAGTCTTTAACCTGTCCTCATCATTGTACATCCCCACTCCACCCGTTCCTCGAGGACAAAATCTACCGTTCGAATGCTGATCCTCATCATTACCCGTAATCTTCCACACTCCTCCCTCCTCATTCTTATAAACCCATCCTGCACACTTCCAAAAACAAACCTCACAATAAGTAGGTGTTCTTGCCATGGACTTAAAAACAGGATTATCATCCTCGATAAACTTTTTTGCCAAACCACTCAGGGCCGGCACCCCCAACGATAAGCCTCCAAGACCTAAACCGGATACCTTGATAAACTCACGCCTGCTTGTAATATTTTTCAACATCTATATATACATAAATTTAGATGTGTAAATATACACTCTTTAGCAAAATACTGATATTTTTTTAACAGTATTGTTATTCAATTAACTAGCTATCCTAAACTCTCATTTACTGTCACTTAGACATACTAACCTCTTTTTGTTGAAAAAATAATTTCATTGATATACCTGAATACCAAGCTATTTAGAACCAGTCTAAGATGAACTCGCCAAAAACAGGTCAATTATTGCAGAATAATCCTCACTTACAAGCTGAATAGTTTTGATTACCAAATACCTTCCAATATTCTGTAATACATGACATTTATCATCGTCATACTAGTGTAATTAAAACAAATAGAATCATGAAAGCACAAAAAACCTCTATGCTGATAGTATTATTACTACTGGCCTCTGTCCTCCAGGGATTTTCCACTGTGTCTGTTACAAATGAAAAGCCGGTGAGATTGGTTGTTGATTTTTACCCAAACTATGCCGGGCATCTATTAGGTGTTGCTGAAATTGGCTATCAGAGTAATTATTCAGATACCTACCATCTATCTGTAAACCGGAAAGATTTGAAATATTTAAAAGCTAATGAAGAGTTGCTACGCTGGGAAATTGGCGACGAAGGTCCATTGACCTGTGTCTTTATTTCCTTTCCTGGCTATATAAACCCCGATACAAAAGATGAATTAGCTGAATACCTTCACGACCTTAACTCTGCCATCGCTCTTAGGTCCTTTGATTCCTTTTATGAAAAATACCACGATGCGATAAAGGATCTTGATAAATGGTGTGGCTTTTCAGTCAATTCATACATATTTGATTATGAGGAAGAAATTCAAACTCTATCACAAATATTCATGAATAATTTTGATGCCTTTAAGAATTGGGTTTGGCCACAAGAGTCTGAACATATGCAGATGATAGCCAATTCCATGAATTATCAATTAAAAAAGCTCGATCTTATCTCAAAATGGGAAGAGCTTACAGGCATCGACTTTAAGGCACCGGCATACAAGGTTGTTTTAAGTACTGGAATGGCAAATGGCCCAACAGGAAAATCCCTGGGTTATGAAAAAGAATGGTGCTACTATGGCGAAAACAAAAATGAACTTATTAAAAGAATTTGTCAGGATGCCGGGCGCAGACTACTGGTTGATGTATGCTGCAACAAATATAAGGAATATGATCCCTTGCTCTGCTATGAAGTTTATGAGGCTCTTAATAAGTACCTGACAGGAATTATTCTTGATGATGCAGGCCTGAGATATCGTTCCGGACAAAGTATAAATGGTCAATCCGACTTATACGCCATTTTTGATTCTATTCGAAGAACCAGTCCGGAAATTGATGCAAACAATCTATATAGTATTGCACTTGATGACTATTCTAAAGCCTATGTAATTGCCGGTCAATAAAGGTAGATCACAGGCTATTGGCTTTATTATAATATCCCCAGTAAACCCCTGCCATTATTGGTCGGGGTTTACTTTTTTATCACCCCTGTTTTTATAATTCTGTTAATAATAGTAGTACTTTTGTCCACTCTTAAGTATAGTTATGAGTAAAGGACAAGAAAACAGGCAAAGGCTGCCACACTGGATGAAAATGAAATCCAGATTACCCAGAGATGGCAAATATTCGGAAGTCAGACAAATAGTTGATCATAATAAGCTACACACAATATGCACCAGCGGCAATTGCCCAAATATTGGTGAATGTTGGTCGGCCGGAACAGCTACCTTCATGATCCTGGGGGAGATATGCACACGCTCCTGCAAATTTTGCGGAGTAAAATCAGGAAAACCTCTTGAGGTAGATAAGGGCGAACCCGAAAGACTGGCAAATTCTATAAAAATTATGGGCATTCATCATGCCGTAATAACTTCTGTCGACCGTGATGATCTGGAGGACAAAGGGAGCCTTATCTGGAGCCAAACAATTAAGGAAATAAAAAGGGTTAATCCTGATATAACCATGGAGACCTTAATTCCCGATTTCGATGGAATTCCTGAATTAATAAATAGAATTATTGAAGCAAAACCTAATGTTATTTCACATAACCTGGAAACAGTCAGACGGCTAAGTAAATCAGTCAGATCAAGAGCAAAATACGATCTTAGTCTGCAGGTAATAAAGCAAATATCAGAGGCGAAACTGATTTCAAAATCAGGGATCATGCTCGGCCTCGGAGAAAAAAAAGATGAGGTATTACAGACGATGGATGACCTCCTGAATGTTGGCTGTAAGGTATTCACCCTTGGACAGTATTTGCAACCTACCAGAGATCACATGATGGTTGAGGAATGGATAACTCCCGAACAATTTGAAGAGTATAGAATTATTGGCTTGCAAAAAGGATTCCGTCATGTTGAGAGTCACCCTCTTGTAAGATCATCATACCACGCTGAGAAACATGTAAAATGAAAAAACCATCTCAAATTGAATACCGCGACCTGGGAGTCATGGAATATAAAACAGCCTGGGAATATCAGGAGGAAGTTTTTAAAAAACGTGTCGATCGTAAACTGGTAAACCGACAGCTGGAAGAAAATGAACGTGAATACTTCGATAATCTTCTTCTATTCGTTGAGCATCCACATGTTTACACTCTGGGTAAATCAGGAGAAAGCAACAATTTACTTATCAATGACACCTTCCTGAAAAAAATCAATGCTACATATTTTCAAAGCGACAGGGGAGGAGATATTACTTATCACGGTCCCGGACAGATTGTGGGCTATCCAATATTTGATCTGGATCAATTTGGCATACAGCTAAAACAATACGTGCATTCACTTGAAGAATGTATTATTCAATTCCTGGGTGAATATGGTATTGAAGCCTCAAGATTACCGGGAGCAACAGGTGTTTGGCTCGATCCTTCAAGCCCCGCAGCCAGAAAAATATGCGCCATAGGTGTAAAAGCCAGCCGCTTTGTTACAATGCATGGCTTTGCTTTTAATGTCAATACAGACCTTAACTATTTCAGCCATATCAATCCCTGTGGCTTTCAGGATAAAGGAGTCACATCCATGGAAAAAGAACTAGGACAAAAACAGGATATCGAGAAAGTCAAAAAGCAACTCAAGGATATTATTATTTCCTATTTTAAGAAACTTTAGCAAATTTGAATAGTCTATTTCCTCACCAAGGAAAAAAAAGAATGCCTATATTTAGCGGTTAAACTAAACCCAGGGAAATGAAACCCCAGGACCGTAGAACTTTTTTAAAAACATCAGGCTTAATTGGTGGATCAGTTGGTCTTATACCTGGTTTGGCTACCGAATTATTTGGTTTAGCACCGGGTGCAGCCGTTGTACAGGATCTACCATCAGATGGCTGGATAAGAGTTGGTTGTCCTGCTCATAATTGCGGTGGCAGGTGCCTACTTAAAGTTTGGGTCAAGGATGGCTTGATCGCAAGGATTGAAACAGATGATCGACCCACAGACAATGCCTCTGATCCTCAATTGCGAGCATGTGTAAGAGGCCGTTCGTACAGAAGACGACAGTACCACCCCGATCGACTACGCTACCCATTAAAAAGAATCGGAAAACGTGGAGAGGGATATTTCGAGAGAATATCGTGGCCTGACGCTTTAAAACTCATGGCCGAAAAACTACTTTCCATTAAAGAAAAACATGGCAATGAGGCTCTATATGTACCCTATGGAACTGGCAGTTACAGCCAGACAAACGGACGATGGCCGGCAGCCAGGCTCTTAAACATTCTTGGAGGCTCACTTAAATATTACAATTCATATTCCTGGGCTTGTATAAGCAAAGCTACTCCTACAGTTTATGGAACAGGTGTCACTGGGAACCAACGTCAAGATTGGTTAAACTCAAAATATATCCTGATGTGGGGTTGGAACCCTGCCGAAATGAGAGATGGTACCAACACCGAATATTTCATAAAAAAAGCCAGAGAGAGAGGAGCAAGAGTTGTATGCATCGATCCACGTAAAACCATGTCGGCCGTTGCACTAGCTGATGAATGGATTCCGATAAGACCGGGAACAGACACAGCTATGATGAGCGCAATGGCCTATATAATGATCAAAGAGAATCTGATCGATAAGAGCTTCGTGAAAACCCATTGCATAGGATTTGACAGCTCGCAAATGCCGGCAGGATATGAATCAGAGGAATCATATTCGGATTATATTCTGGGTACCACTGATAACACTCCAAAATCACCCCAGTGGGCTGAGCCTATCACTGGCATTCCTGCAGAGACCATAACACGCATCGCCAGGGAATACGGGAGAATTAAACCCGCCATGCTTTACCAGGGTTATGGTATGCAAAGAAGAGCCTATGGAGAACAACCCGTTAGAGGTGGCTGTGTTTTAGCTGCCATAACAGGAAATATTGGTATTCATGGTGGGTGGGCCAGCGGTATTGCTCACCAGGCCGGAGGAGCCCCATTGTGGAATATATTCCCAATGAAGAACAACCCCGTAAAAGCGTCAATTCCTACCTTCCTCTGGAGTGAAGCTGTTTTGCGAGGAACTGAACTAACAGAAAAAGAAGGCCTTACTGGTGTCGACAAACTCTCATCAAATATTAAGTTTATTTGGGCAGTTGCATCTAATGCGCTGATTAATCAGCACAGCAATATCAACCGAACGGCAAAAATCCTTGAAGATGAGTCATTAGTTGAATTCCTGGTTGTACAGGATCAATTTCTTACCCCAACCGGAAAATTTGCCGATCTGCTCCTCCCTGCCTGTATGCAGTTTGAGACATGGGGCCTGGAGGATGGCTGGAAATACGGTGACGAAGTAATTCTCATGCCTCAAGTAGTTGAGCCCGCTTTCGAATCAAAATCAGATTATCGTATATGTGCTGATCTGGCTCGCGAACTTGGAGTATACGAGGAATACACAGAAAACCTGGATGAAAAAGGCTGGACAAAAAAACTCTGGGAATCATATCGGAATGGACGTTTCCCTGATATCCCTACTTTCGAAGAAATTGTTAAAAACAACCAAGGAGTTTACAGTCTACCCGTTACCGAACCTAAAATATCTTTTGAGGATTTTGCAAAGGATCCAGTTAAGCATCCCCTGAAAACACCATCAGGAAAAATTGAGATCTTCTCCCCCACTCTGTCGGATATGAAGATGCCTGATGAAATACCAGCAGTCCCAAAATATATTCAGGAAT
>CAYUNU010000125.1:0-8743 GCA_964446195.1 uncultured Porphyromonadaceae bacterium
ACGGCTTGGTTCCGTTCAAAAAGTCGCGCGTATGCTTGATTTTATTGATCTTGATCTCAGGAGTTTTCGCATGCTCCCCTGATGGAAATCTTGAACATTTTATCATGCCGCGCCAGGACAAAATCCCTCCTGATGTTCAAAAAATGGGTCCATCTACGGATCTTTACCCACCAATTCTCCATAGCAGTGATTTTGAAGAACCCATCCCTATGCCAGGACTGATTAATACTGCCGGAGCAGAGGACTCCCCCTTTATGGCTAACGATAGGAATGAGTTCTATTTCTTCTTTACTCCTGATGTTAGAGTTCCCATAGATAAACAAATATTGGATTCTGTAACAGGAATCTACAGAACGGAAATAATAAATAATCAATGGAAAGACCCGGAAAGAGTTTTTCTGCAAAATTTTGGCAAGATTGCTTTAGATGGTTGTCAGTATGTACACGCAAACACCATGTGGTTTTGCAGTGCGCGAGAGGGGTATACAGGCTTACATTGGTTTCTGGCTGAAGAAAAGGATGGGAAATGGACTGATTGGAGCCTTTCCGACTTTAAAGAGGAATATGAAGTGGGTGAATTACATTTCTATAAAAATCAACTCTTCTACCATTCTGGAAAACAGGGCGGAAAAGGGGGACTCGACTTGTGGATGCTTTCGAGGATTGATAATGAGTGGAAAAATCCTTTAAATCTGGAGATACTAAATACAGAATCAGATGAAGGCTGGCCATGCATTTCTGATGATGGCATGGAACTCTGGTTTACCAGAACTTACTTCGGAACCCCGGCAATATTCCGGTCCTTGAAAATTAACGATGAATGGCAGTCTCCTGAATTGATAATCAGCCAGTTTGCAGGTGAACCAACCCTGGATAAAGATGGTAATGTATATTTTGCACACCATTTCTATAAGAATTCAAAAATGATTGAAGCAGATATATATATTTGTCAAAAAAAATAACCGATAAACCTTTATAAAACTTTATAAACCTCATAAGCTTTTACAATAATGAAACAAGCCCTAATAATCTTCCTCTCAATCTCACTTTTCGCATGCTCACCATCCGAAACAATCTACCTGGATGAAATGGATTTATCAAACATGTTATCAGGCTGGGGCAATCCCCAGGTGAATAAATCAATCACTAACGGCCCCCTTTTGATAAATGGCGAGGAGTTTGAACGCGGTATTGGTACTCATGCTACCAGCACCTTCCTCATCGACTTGCAAGGCAAAGCTCTGGAGTTCAAGGCCAAACTGGGTGTTGATGATGCTTCGGCAGAAAACGGGAGCATCAAATTCTATCTGATAGGTGATAAAAAAATCATCTGGGAAAGTGATATAATGAAAAAAGGATCTGATGCCCGGGATTGTGCAGTTAGCTTAAAGGGTATAACCCTACTCGGACTCCTTGTTACAGATGCAGGTGATGGCATTGATTATGATCATGCAAACTGGGCAAATGCATCAATTAAATACAAGACAATAGCCCCTAGACCTGTTGAAAAAATTGCTGAAGAAGCTATCATCCTTACACCTCCTCCACCCGACAAACCCCGGATAAATGGACCTTCCATTACCGGAGCCCGACCAGGTTCGCCCTTCCTCCACAGGATTCCTGCTACCGGCAAACGACCAATGAAATTTGAAGCCCAAAACCTGCCAGCCGGATTATCCTTGAACTCAGATACAGGGATTATCTCTGGAAAAACTCCAAAGAATGGAGATTATTTAGTGAAGCTTAAGGCTATGAATGCCGAAGGAGCAGATGAAAAAGACTTCACCATCAGAGTAGGAAAAACACTGGCTCTAACCCCCCATATGGGTTGGAATAGCTGGTATATCCACTACGATAGAGTAAGTGATGCCATAATGCGAGAAGCTGCCGACCAAATGATAGCCACAGGTATGGCTGATTATGGATACCAGTATGTTAATATTGACGATTGCTGGATGGTTAAACTAGATACCGATGACCCTGAAATTGGTGGCCCTCTGAGAGATAAAAATGGTAAGTTACTTACAAATAAACGTTTCCCGAATATGAATAGGATGACCGAATACATTCATGGTAAAGGACTTAAGGCAGGAACATATATATCTCCCGGGCCCAAAACCTGTGCCGGATATGCCGGTAGCTATAAACATGAAGCTCAGGATGCAAAAACATTCTCCGATTGGGGTTTTGATTTTCTGAAATACGACTGGTGCTCCTATGGAAATGTAGAACCAGCCAAAACCAGAGATGATTTTGTTGCTCCCTACAGCCTGATGTGGGGTGAGTTGAAAAAGCAAAGAAGAGATATCGTCTTTAACCTCTGTCAATATGGTATGGATAATGTTTGGGAATGGGGCGGAAATGTTGGAAATAGTTGGAGAACAACAGGCGACCTCGGACTAGCAGGCGGATCTGCAATGCCGGGTTTTTACAATATCGGTAGGAGTAATGCGGATCATTGGGAATATGCAAAACCAGGAAACTGGAACGACCCTGATTACATACTGATAGGCTGGGTTGGCAGTGCAATGAAAATGGGTGAAGGAGTAAAAACAGATCTGAATCCCAATGAACAATATTTCTATATGTCGATGTGGTCACTCATGGCTTCTCCCCTGATTTTTAGCGGTGATATGGCTAAGCTTGATCCGTTCACCCTCAACGTATTATGCAATAATGAAGTAATAGAGGTAAATCAGGATATATTAGGAAAACAAGGACAAATTATCCGCGAAGAAAACGACGAAATGATAATGGTAAAGGAACTAGCAGACGGATCAAAAGCAGTTGGCCTATTCCATGTTACCGGATCGTCCTCCAACCCTCTCGATCATTTCAACTGGGGCGAAAGAAAAACCATAGAAATTACCCTTACATGGAAAGAATTAGGGCTTAACGGAAAACAAAAAGTCAGAGATCTATGGCGACAAAAAGACTTGGGCGAATTCGATGATGGAATCACCCTCGAAGTACCATATCACGGAGTCCAAATGATAAAAATAAGTAAAAAATAAAATAACTATTGGAAAATGCATTCCCTCCCCCCTGGCTAGGGGGGATACAGGGGGGTACGCTGGACAACAAATTGGAAAATGCATTCCCTCCCCCCTGGCTAGGCCGGATACAGGGGGGAACGCTGGACAACAAAATGAAAAATATCTTAAACCTTTCAGTAATTATATTTCTTCTATCCGGCTGTCAACCAAAGACAGTTGTTACCATAGTGGAAGATCAATTTTACATTAATGGATCTCCAACATACGAGGGTGTATTTTGGGAAGGCCATAAAATTGAAGGCCTCCTGATGAATGCCCGACTAGTGCAAGGGATCTTTGATGATTTAAATCCTGACACCAGGGCAAGTTTTAAATATCCTGATACCGGAAAATGGGATCCGGATAGAAACACACACGAATTCGTTAAGGCAATGCCTTCGTGGAAAGCGCATGGTTTGCTCGCTTTTACGCTGAACATGCAAGGAGGAAGTCCCCTCGGATATGGCAACAAAGGGTGGATAAACACACCATATGATGGAAATGGAGAACTCAAATCTGAATATCTGAACAGACTTAGTTTGGTATTGGATGAGGCCAATAGATTAGAGATGGTAGTAATTCTGGGGTATTTCTATTTTGGACAAGACCAACACCTAAAAAACGAACAGGCTGTCATTAATGCAGTTGATAATATCACTACTTGGATACTCGAAAACGGATATCAAAATATACTGGTAGAAATAAATAACGAGTGTGATGTCAACTATGACCATGAAATCCTTCAACCTGAAAGGGTACACGAATTAATAAACCGGGTTGCTAAAACAGAGTTAAATGGAAGAAGACTACTGGTAAGTACCAGCTATGGTGGAGGCACCTTACCAAAACCGAATGTCGTTAAAACATCCGATTTCATTCTGCTACATGGAAATGGAATAAATAATCCTGAGCGAGTATCCATGCTGGTCGAATCAACCAGGAAGGTAGAAGGCTACACCAAAAAACCTATTGTTTTTAATGAGGATGATCATTTTAATTTCGAAAAAGAATCGAATAACTTTGTCGAAGCGATAAAGAGCTACTCCTCCTGGGGCTATTTTGATTACCGTATGAAAGGCGAAAGCTTTGAAAACGGTTTCCAAAGCGTTCCCGTCGATTGGACAATCAGCTCAGAACGCAAAACATCATTTTTTACTAAATTGAAAATAATTACGACCCAGTAGAGACGCATTACAATGCGTCTCCATTACAATGCGTCTCCATTACAATGCGTCTACATTACAATGCGTCTACATTACAATACAACCAATATGAACAACCTATACATGAAAAATTTCACCTTCCACAACCCAACGAAAATCATCTTCGGCAAAAATAAAATCCAGGAAATAGCATCAATAATACCAGTCAAATACAAAAGAATTTTCATCGTCAGTGACAAGCATCTTTCAAAAGACACCGATGTTATAGTCAAGCTAATAAGAGAGTTAGATGAGTTTGAAATAATGCTTTTTGATAAGGTTGAGGAAAACCCATCTTTTGAAACTATAAATAAAGGTGGCCGACAGGCAGTTTCATTTGAGGCCGATTTGATAATCGGTATTGGAGGAGGATCAAGTATGGATGCAGCTAAAGGTATCGCCATAACCGCAAACCATCCAGAACCAATAGAAAAATATGTCGAGAGTTTGTGTAAAGTAAAAAGCCCCCTTCCGCTCATTTGCATCCCAACATCATCAGGAACCGGCAGCGAAGTAACTCCATTTGCCGTTTTTACTGATAAAAAGAATGAAACAAAACTTGGCTTTGCTCATCCAGCGATTTTCCCCATGATTGCTCTCCTGGATCCCGAACTAACATATTCCATGCCCCGTGAAGTTATTATCAATACAGGTTTGGATGCACTTTCTCATGCGATTGAAGCATACCTCTCATTGGATTCCTTCGAGATGAATGATCAGATTGCCCTTCAATGCATCCAATTGGTGGTAGAAAATCTTATGATGGCAGCGCTAAAAGCACCGGATGCAATGGACAACATGGCATATGCATCAATGCTGGGAGGAATGGCAATAACAAACGCCAGCACTATATTACCCCACATCATGGGCTATCCTCTTACAGTCTATCATAATGTTCCCCACGGCAGAGCATGTGTGATACTATTACCTGCATTTTTGGAATACCTCGCTGATACTGACTCTGTAAAACGGAAATTGGAACAAATACACAAGATATTCGAACCATATAATGGACTCAGATCCTTCCTGGCCGGATTGACTGTCTCAACAAAACTATCATCATACGGAGTAACAGCAGACGAAATACCAAACTACGTTGAAAAAACCATAGTAAAAGGAGACATAAAAATAACCCCAGGCACAATAACCAAAGAAACAATAAGCACCCTGTACACAAAGAGCCTCTAATAACCGCTAGCTTCAGCTAGTGGACAAGCCACTAATTCACAACATCTTAAACTAGTGAACCACCACCCTCTCATACCGAACCCCATCCCCATCACTTAACTCCAAAAAATAAATACCATCCGCAAGCATATCAAGACTAAAAGAAACAAACTGCTCCCCCACTCCCTTATTCCATTCCTGCTGATACAAAATCTGTCCTTGAAGGTTTCTAACCGCAAGCCATATCTTGTCAGGACTTACCGATCCATAGATAACATTGAAAGTCCCAGTACTCGGATTAGGATAAACCAAAAACGTTTCATCCACTTCCTTACTACCTACAGATGTGCTTAACAAAGGCATGGAAACAGCATTCAAAACTTCTGAGCCATATTGATCATCATAATCCATAATATACGCAACTAACTGAATATCTTCAATTTTGAAGTCTGGATCAAGTGTAGTTGTAAATGAATGTGTATATACTTCACCAGCTCTCACCGTTTCCGGGATTCCACTGCCATCATCAGGATTAATCCCATAGGGACCGGCTAACATTTTTCTAAGAACATGATCATGAACGTACCCAACAATAGGATCTCCTCTACCAAATAAATCAGGATGACTTGGATCTGCATCATAATTATTTGCTTGATCAAAAATCAAATTATCCTCTAGTATATAAGCATTAAACCTAAAATCCCCTTTTTCAGCTTTGATAAACTCAACTGTTACAGTAAGCTCCAACTGCCTCGTACTATTATCGAAGGATTTCTCTATACTTACCTCTGCCTTAATGGTTTGTTTAAGACGTTCAGTCACCATTTCCTGCCAGTAGGTCTCTGAAAACAATGATGTTTCCATCCCATCAAATACATACCTGTCTATACTAGCAGAAGGAAACCATACATTCAAATCTACCGATAACTGATCTCCATCATGAGTAGCCATCGGCTCCTCAGCACTCCCACTATGTATCAAAACCGGAATCACCCCCGGATGATCCTCAAGTATTGATTCAACAACGATATGCCCCTTAGGGCAACACCCACACCAAACTCCGGTAAATTCCTCCAATAGGATATTCTTGCTTATATTAACTTCCTCAACAGACTTAATCTGAAATTCATTAGTTCCCTGAGCTAAACCCGTGAATAAGGGAAGAAGAAGTATATAATAAGAGAGAATCTGCTTCATTTAATAATCTTGAAAACTCGATAAATTTTAATTTTCAAATCTAGGGATTTTAATGTTTATCTTAGCTTTTCTAAATATTCGTCATGAAATATATACTCCCAATATTCTTAGTAATAAGCCTGTTTTCCTGCGGAACTTCAGAATTACCGAATATCGTTTTCATACTAGCTGATGATATGGGATACGGTGATCCCTCATGCTATAATCCTGATTCAAAAATCACTACACCTGCTATAGATATGCTTGCTCTAGAAGGTATGCGCTTCACTAATGCCCACGCCCCGGCTGCTTGGTGCACACCTTCCAGGTACGGTTTGATAACAGGAAAATATCCGGCCCGGACCAATATAAGTCAGGCAGGAGTAAGATGCCTTATCGAACCGGAACAACTAAACCTGGCATCTCTGATGAAAAAGAATGGGTATTATACAGCCTGTGTTGGGAAGTGGCACTTAGGTTTCGATTCGGTAAATTTTGATTCTCGTATAGCTGGAGGACCAGTGGATCGCGGTTTCGATTACTATTTTGGTATACCTGTCTCTCTTGATATA
The DNA here is from genome assembly GCA_964446195.1 of uncultured Porphyromonadaceae bacterium. Lineage (GTDB taxonomy): Bacteria > Bacteroidota > Bacteroidia > Bacteroidales > UBA12481 > JAUVKA01. The sequence continues at coordinate 7,153 of CAYUNU010000125.1, forward strand.
CCCCCTTACTACTATATTGAAAATGATAAATGTGTTGAAGCTCCAACAAAGAGTATCGAAGCTAGCAGCACAGATGGAGTTTCAATCGTTCAAGGAGAATTCTGGCGAAAAGGAATGATCGCTCCCAATTTTAAGCACATCGATGTTTTACCAAAATTAACCGAAAAAGCAATCGCTGTGATTAGGAATCATCATACAAAAAACAGTAAAACTCCTCTGTTCCTCTATTTCCCTCTTCCTGGCCCTCATACCCCGTGGATGCCAACTCATGATTATGCCGGGAAAAGCTCTGCCGGAATGTACGGCGATTTTGTTATGCAAGTGGATGGTGTAGTGGGACAGATAATGAAAACACTTGATGATATGGGAATTGCCGATAATACAATGGTGTTCTTCTCAAGCGACAATGGCCCTGTGTGGTTCGATGAAGATGTAGCCAACTATGATCATAACTCTACATATTTTCTAAAAGGTATCAAATCCGACATGTGGGAAGGAGGTCACAGGATGCCATTTATTGTGAGGTGGCCCGGACATACTCCGGCTAATACAACTTCATCAGAATTAATATGCTTTACAGATATCCTGGCAAGCTTTGCAGAACTAACCAATACAGAAATAAATCCACTTCAATTCGACAGTCACAGTATACTTCCTATTATCACCGGCACAGCTTTTGAATCACCCATCAGGAAAGAACTTCTTATTGATTCCAAAGCCCTCATTACCAATGAATGGAAGTACATCGACGGACATGGAGGAGATCAGTTTAACAAAGCTTACTCCCTGTCCAAAGAAAGGTTTCAAAACCTCCCGCAAAATGAAGGTGAATTATACGAAATAGTAAAGGACTCAAGCGAAAGTCACAACCTCTATTACGAAAAGCCGGATGTCGCAAAAAAATTAAAACGACAATTGGATCTAATCCTCCAATAGTACCTGCCATTTTAGCATTTTTTACCTATGGCCTGCTATTTGTTAAAAACAAAAAGCACTCAAAAGAGTTATAGTAGGGAATTAGGATTAAGAAATGAAGAAATTGACTTTACTGATACTATTATTTTTTAGTATCATATCTATAAAAGCAGAGGATAAAAGCACTATCAGTGGCTATGTTAAAGACTCCAAGACCGGCGAAGTGCTTATTAGTGCCACAGTTTATGTTGAGGAACTGGAAAGAGGCTTAGTAACAAACCAATATGGCTTCTACTCACTAACTATTCCTGATGGCGATTATACCATTCAATTCCGCTACGTGGGGTATCAGGTTCAAGCACAAAAGGTTAATCTGGTCGGTCACAAGAAACTCGATGTGGAATTAATCCCATATGTGGAAAGTATTGATGAAGTGACAATACGCGCCGGTGGTAATGATAGAAACGTAAAATCTACTGAAATAAGCGTAATTCAATTGGATATGAAGGAGATATCCATGGTTCCTGTGATTTTTGGTGAAAAGGATATCCTGAAAAGCATCCTGCTTCTGCCTGGTGTAATAAGCGCCGGAGAAGGAAGTACCGGCTTTTTTGTGAGAGGGGGTAATGCGGATCAAAACCTGGTATTACTGGACGAGGCCCCGGTATACAATGCA
>CAYUNU010000126.1:0-2495 GCA_964446195.1 uncultured Porphyromonadaceae bacterium
ATGACAATCCTATTTTGGTTCTTGCCGAAATGAAATAGACTCATAAAAATATGTTTAATTGACAAATTATGATTGTGCCTTTAAAGTGAAAAGAAAGAGAACATATCCAATGGTTATTATGGTAAAAAGCAAATTCTGGTACCCAAATTACAGGATACTTCTAAAGCATATAGCAATATTCCTGTTCACCTATACAATAATATTTTATAGGATATACCATATCCCAAGTTCATCTATGGAAAATACTCTATTGCAAGACGATTATATTTTAGTTCGGAAAATTTATTGTGATAAGAACAAAACTAAATTAATCTCTAGAAACGACCTTGTTGTATTTCAAAAATGCACATTGGATTCAATATCAAGTCATAAATTTATTGTTAAAAGATGTGTTGGAATTCCAAGAGATGAAATAACCCTAGAAGGGGATAGAGTTTTAATTAATAACTTGGATCCTCTATTGAATGTTTTTCACAGAAATTTATACCAAATAGAACTTGAAGATAAAAGCAGTTTTTACGAATTTTATAATTTTGATTTACTTGGTCAAATTACATATTACGACTTGCAAAAAAAAAGAGTCTTTTGTAAACTTACAAACGAGGAGCTCGAAAGCTTGATACAAACAAGAGGTGTTAGGTTGGCAAAAAGGGTCAATAGCTATCTGCCTAATGATTTCATAAACTATCTTAAGTCCAGTTGTTTATCGGAGATATATATCCCAAAACATGGAGACCCTATTGTGATAAGTCAAAATAATTGTGATTTGTACAGAAAATTTATTCCAATCATGGAAAAAACCAAGGTGGAAGCTATTGATCGGTTAACAAAACAAGACAGTTGTTTTCGATACTTATATTCAGCATGCAGTAGTTTTTTTTTCATGTTGGGGGATAATCCAAGTGAGTCAATAGACTCAAGAAGTTGGGGCTTAATACCAGTGCAATCAGTAATTGGAGTGGTTGCTTTAGCATATAGATCGAGCGAAGATTCTAAACAAAAATTCAACCCATCAGAAAAAGGAAATTTGATGGCTTGGAGAGTTAGATCAATGGGTAGTCGTTTTATTTTCAAAAAAAACTGGACATCGCCTATTTCATAGGCTAGTTCTATGATTTTGGCGGCTTTAAGAATACCGCAAAAGCACTAAGAAAAGCAAAACTTTCATACCTGGAAAATGCTCCTGATGGTATGGATCATCCACATTATTAGGCCGGGACAATGGTGCAGGGGAAGGCAGAGGAAAGGGGTGGCAATGAGCTTGTTTTATTTATTGTTGGAGGATTTGTGATAATTTTGATCGTTGCATATTACCTGTTCCATCGCGGACGGGCACTAGGCACCGTCCCTACGCAATATTGCCGGGTTTAGTGAAATTCGTAGCGGTATTCTTTCGTGAATTCAAGGTTTACCTCTTTTGTGGTGCGACCTTCCTCATCATATTCATACCGGCTCTGATATTCCAACTGGTCGTCGGCCAGGTACCTTTCTTCCAATACTGTGCGACCTTCCTGGTCGTATTCGAAAATGAAGGAGTATTTTCCTGAAATATTTTGCTTGACAACCTGACCGGCGGTGTCGTAGTCAATCTTTACGAAATCAGACAGAACTCCTTTTCGGTTTTTGTTGGCTCTGAATATTAGGTTCTTGTTTTCGTCGTATTCATATTCAGTAAACATGGTAAGCTTTTTCTTATGATCCAGCTGCTTCCTCGTTTCAAGATCACCCTTATCATCATATTCAAATACAAAGGCTTCTTTCAGTTTCCCCTGATAATCAAAGACCTCACGCTGGAGAATATTTCCTTTCTCATCGTATTTGACCACCTCTTTCGATTCCAATTCACCGTCCTCATCTTCCTCAATCCTTTCCTCGATGTTATTCTCTTCGTCCTTTTTCACATACTGTATGGAAGTTGATCCATCCTGGTAATCAATCTCTATCCGATCAAGCTTGCCATCTTCTTTTCTGATGTGTTTTTTGTGCTCCGACATGAATTCACCATCAGTGAAAATGATTTCTTCACTTACCCGGTTTTCTTCGTCGTACTTGGTGACAATCTTATTTAGTATTACGCCTTCTGATTCATATTCAATATGTTCAATGGTGTTGCCGTTTTCATCATATTGATAAACTTCATTAGTGAAGGAGTTGTCATCAAGATCGGTGAAGATTATTTCAAGTCTTTTTGGTTTGGGCATGTTTGGATATTTTTTTTCTAATCAGATTATTAATTATTAATACAAGGCCTCCCACTAAGAGTCCTAGGATAATTCCTCCCAGAATATCACCGGGATAATGAACCCCGATATAGATTCTGCTGTAACTTACCAGCAGTGCCCACATCAGGATAACAATTGTATATGGTCTTTTTCTTATGAGGCCTGCAGATACAAGCATCAGTCCGAATGAATTTGTTGCATGGGATGAAACGAAGCCAAATTGTCCGCCACAATGCTCAGCAACAAGTCGTACCTGATCTGCAATTAATGGAT
>CAYUNU010000126.1:2595-8728 GCA_964446195.1 uncultured Porphyromonadaceae bacterium
TCCTCCATTAACTCTTCATCCAGTAAATCGGATTTAGATATTCCCAGGATTCTTCTTTTATCCAGAAGCTCAGGATTATATTTTTCCAATTCGCCAAGTAGAATATTATATTCACTCCTGATGTCATCACTTTCGGCAGGAATGATGAAGAGAAGAACGGAGTTTCTTTCTATATGTCTTAGGAATCTCAATCCCAGTCCTTTTCCTTCGCTGGCACCTTCAATAATCCCGGGTATATCTGCCATCGCAAATGATTTATTGTCGTGATAAGCAACAATTCCCAGCTGAGGCACGAGGGTAGTAAATGGGTAGTTTGCTATTTTCGCTTTGGCAGCGCTGACAGCTGAGAGGAGGGTTGATTTACCAGCATTAGGGAAGCCAACGAGGCCCACATCAGCCAGCACCTTTAGCTCGAGTATCATCCAGCCTTCTTCGGAAGGTTCTCCTGGTTGGGCATAACGCGGTGTTTGGTTGGTGGATGAGCGGAAATTGAAATTTCCTAATCCACCCATTCCGCCACGGGCAAGGATTCTTTCCTCGCCATGTTCTGTTATCTCGAAGAGTACTTCACCTGTTTCAGCATCCTTGGCAACTGTTCCCAAGGGGACTTCGATGTAAACTGATTTGCCGTCTGCACCGGTTTTTTTGTCTCTGCTTCCATTCCCTCCATTTTCAGCGAATATATGACGCTGATACTTGAGGTGGAGCAGTGTCCACATCTGGTCGTTGCCTCGAACATAAACATGTCCGCCATGTCCTCCATCGCCTCCGTCGGGCCCACCCTTGGGGATATATTTTTCCCTGTGTAGATGAGTTGATCCTGCTCCTCCCTTTCCGGAGCGGCAGAAAATCTTGACATAGTCGATGAAGTTGCTTTTTGACATAATGATTTTTTATTCCAATAAACTTTGGATATTATCGATTAGTCGGTGTGTAATTTGCTCGATCTCACCAACACCACTAATAGCGAAAAACAGATCCTGCTTGGAGTAATGACGAATTAGAGGTTCAGTTTTATTATGATAAATACTAATCCTGTTTTCGATAGTTTCCAAATTTGAATCATCTGGTCTGCCGGATGTTTTACCTCTGTTTAAAAGCCTGGCCACCAGTTTATCATGAGGGACTACCAGAGCCATAACAGCAGTAAGTTTGTCATTTCTGGCTTTTAGCATCTCATCCAGCGATTTAGCCTGAGGTTCGGTACGGGGAAAACCGTCAAGGATAATTCCGTTTTTATCAGAAAACATATTCATCCTTTTTTCAATCATTCCGGTAACAATCTTATCAGGAACAAGCGCACCTCTGTCCATATAGGTCTGTGCCTCAATGCCCAGTGCTGTTTTGTTAGCTATTGAATTCCTCAGAATATCGCCAGTTGCAATATAAGCGAGATTGAAATGCTCAATTAAAATTTGAGACTGAGTTCCTTTGCCCACGCCAGGGGGGCCAAATAAAATTAGATTGATCATAAGAGTAATCTGTTTATTCTACCAGGGTGTAAATCTGTTTTAGATTTCTTCCGTATCCATTATAATCCAAACCGTATCCAACAATAAAATCATTGGGTATGCTCAGGCCAATATAATCTATTGGATAATCCCCCTTGAATGCTTCCGGTTTAAATAACAAACTCGCAATACGAATGTTTAGAGGTTTCATTTCCTCAAGCATAGCCAGGAGATACTTCATGCTGATGCCTGAATCAATGATATCCTCAATAATAATAATCTCTTTTCCTCTGAGGTCCTCATTCAATCCTATTAAATCCTTAACTTTTCCTGTTGATGAGGACCCAGAATATGAGGCAAGTTTAACGAAAGATATTGCACAGGGAAAGGAGATTTCTTTTAATAGATCTGATGCGAAAACAAAAGCTCCGTTCAGCACAGCCAAGAAGACAGGATCCTTATCCTTATAGTCACGGTTGATCTCCTGTGCCATATTTTTAATGGCCTCAAGAATCTCCTTTTCAGGAATACTTAAGCGGAACGTTTTGTCATATACTTTAACATCTTCCATATATATGGGGTCGAACGATTTTTTGTATCTTGCAAAACTATAAAAACATGGGAGATTATCGACCATAAAAGTTAGTGAGTAATTAAATTAAATACGTGAAAATGAATCCAAAAGTCAGTATTATAATGGGTAGCACCTCTGATCTGCCGATAATGGAAGGAGCTGCAAAGACTCTTGAAGAGTTTGAGATACCATTTGAGATTAACGCTTTATCGGCACACAGGACACCTGAAAAAGCTATGGAATTCGCCAAGGGTGCTTATGACCGGGGTGTTCGTGTAATCATTGCAGGAGCTGGTGGCGCGGCTCATCTTCCCGGTGTTATTGCAGCTTTAACTCCCATGCCGGTTATTGGTGTGCCTATCAAGTCTTCTAATTCTATTGATGGATGGGATTCCATATTATCTATACTTCAGATGCCATCAGGAATACCGGTGGCAACAGTTGCTCTTGATGGAGCAAAGAATGCTGCTATTCTGGCCGCGCAGATTCTTGCCACGGGTGACGAAAAAGTTTTGGAAACAGTAAAAGCTTTCAAAGCCACTCTGGCTGAGAAGATTGTAAAGGCAAATGAAAGTTTGAAAGATGTAAAGTTTAAATTTAAAACGAATTAATTTTCCATTTTAGGGCAAAGGGTTCATCTATACTGTTAAACGGTATTGATGAACTCTTTTCTATTTAAATCTATTGTAATTATTTTTTTTCTGGTTCCCCGTGGTCTCTGGGCTCAAAGCGGAACCGGCTCCTCCCATCCACTGCATCCCCTTCAGCTACTGTCTGAATCCAACAAGGAACAAGGGTATATCAGGATGGCTTATTCCAGTCCTTATGGGATAAAATCGATACAGGACTTTAGTCTTGATATGAAAATTGCAGTCCCTCGTGGCTTGTTACTCACTGCTGTTCAGCGGATTGGGATCAAGGGCTATGGCCGATATCATTTTGAACTGGGATATGCGCTTAGGATAGGTGAGGATATTGAAACGGCATTAAATCTAAATGCCGAGTTGTTCCCCGCAAATTCATCAGGCAAAATCAGGATTAATCCGGGCTCATCCTTCTACTCCAAGTTCAGGGTCTCCGACAAATTTGGACTAAATATTTTCATTAATAATTGGACCAGTCTATGGCTGGATGGTGAGGGTAGAATGCAAAATGCCAGCCTGTCGCTTATTGCCCGATTACGATCACATGAAAGGATAGATATTATATCAGGATTAAGTTTTACCACGGGTTTTATTCCTTCCATCAGGGTTGGGGTAGGTATTATTGCTAGTGATTCGCATCTCATAGTAGCTGGTTTGCAAACCGGGCCATCAGGATTTTGGTTTGGATACATTTTTTCAATGGATAGTTGGGATTTCACTCTTTCCATTCAAACCGGTGGAATTTTTGGATATGAACCGGGGTCATCAATGAAGTACATGTTCAATTAAAATATTTTATCCTGATGAAACACATTCTGATATTAATCTTAATGTTGGTAGTTGTTCAGTATTCACAAGGCCAGGTTGAAGAAAAGCTACTTGAGATATTAGAGGGATATAATGATCTCAGCGAAAGTGAGTTGGGTTTTCTGATCGAAGAGGTGGAGGATAGTTTGTTTGCTCTGGATCTTGGCAGAGATACTTTTAAATTTCAACGGAGGTACAGGTCACCTGTTCGAGCAAGCATGATATCAACATATTGGAGGAATATTGAAAAGGCGGATGGGAGTTTGTTGACTTATGATGAAGGTGGTTTTGAAGGGCCATCGTACGGAGTAAAATCCAGGTTACAGATTAGGAGCAGAGATTTCAGCATAAAGGCCATAGCTGAATCTGATCCCGGTGAGATAAGCTTCAGAGAGCCAGATTACCGATCAGCCGGTATTGCGGTGACTCCCAGGGGAGAGGATTTTGGTCTATACTTTGGAGATTATCATGTTGAGGCTGGTATGGGGCTTGGTTTGGCTACAAGGCCAAGGTTCAATTCATGGAAGAGCGATCCTCATATGCAATTGAAGCAAAAAACCAGAATCGGCCTACATGGAGGTTCGGATGAGAACCGTTTTTTTCGTGGAGGGGCTGCTGAATATCACATAAGTAGGCTTAGTGCCAGGGTTTTTGTTTCAGCCAAAGATCTAGATGTAAATCTACAGGAAGAGGAGTTGGGGGCTGTTTATTTTTCGGGGGTCTATGCCACTGGATTGCACCGGACAGCATTAGAAAAGGAGAAGAAAGATGCTGTTTACGAGGAAGTTGGTGGCTTGGTTCTGGAATATTCGGGAGGAAGGTTTGAGGTGGGTAGTCTGGTAGCAGCTTTCAAGTTCTCAGATGATTTCAAGTTACCCTCACCTGATACCTGGCCCTTGTCGGATCCGAAATTGAGTAATGATGCAAGTCGGTTTTCCCTCTGGGGAAGGAGCTTGCTGGGTAAAGGGATGGTATTGGGGGAGTATGCCATATCCAGCACCGGGGGATCAGCAATGAATATTGCTTATTCGAGGTTTTATGGCAAAGGCCTGACTTACATGATGTTTTTTGAACGCACGGGCAAATATTTTTTTAGTCATAATACCGCAGTTTCCTCCTCAATAGTTACGAAAAAAGCCTCACAGCAGGGAAGAATAAACCTCTTGTATCAACCAAGGCGGAGTTGGGGTATTCAATCCGACATAAGTATAGAGGGGATTGAGGCTCCTGCACTCGAGGATCATGGTCCTTCCTACAAATTCCGCTTGCGGGTTTTTTATGATTTAGGTTTTGTTGAAGGTGAAACATTAATACATATAGACCCAGGCAAAAGCATGGGTTCTTTAAAAGTCAAGGCTAAGGAAGCAGACGGAGTGTTTTTTTGGCAGGGAGAAATTGGCTTTTCAGCACCTGAGCTGTTGGGATTGATTGAATGTCCCGGCAGTTATTTATCTCTTAGGGCCAGGTTACGAACGGTCAACAAAAATCTCACCATCCAGGGTGGGTTAAGTTTTTTTACTTCGCAGGAGGGCAGTGGGGTTTTTTATACCTACGAGCCTGATGTATTGTATGGAATGAGTTTGCCGGCACTATCAGGAACAGGGGTGAGGTCGTTCATTCTGCTCAAGTATACTCCACTTGAGTCTTTGTCGCTAGAATGTAAGGTTTCCAGGGTTGACTATTCGGATAGGGATGAGATTGGGGCGGGCAGGGATGGGATTCCTTTTGGGCATCGTACTAGTTTTAAGGTGCAGGTTGTTTATCGGGCGAGCCGTTAATAATAATTGTTAATTGTTAATTGTTAATTGTTAATTGTTAATGGAAGTGATAAGTTTTTAAGTGATAAGTATTTAAGTGTTTTAGTATTAAGTAATAAGTTTATGAGAGGAAATGTTGTTAAGGAGAAAAGTAAAAAATTAGCGATCATGATTGTTGGTTTGTATAAAGTGTTGGCAGTAGGTAAGAAAGAATTTGTGATGTCTAAGCAGTTATTGAAAAGTGGGACTTCTGTGGGTGCTAATATTAGAGAAGCAGAGCATGCTGAATCCAAAGCTGATTTTGTACATAAAATGGCAATAGCACAAAAAGAAATGAATGAGACTCTATATTAATTAACAATTAACCATTAACAATTAGTAATGAGTCTTTAATACGATTAAGTGCAAGCTCCAGTTGCTCTTTCGGGCAAGCGAAATTTATCCGCATAAAACCCTCGCCTCCGGGTCCGAACATTGTGCCGGTGTTTAGGCCAACTCCCACAACTTTGAACATCCAGTTATTGAGTTCTTCCTGAGTCATGTTGAGTGCGGAGAAATCTATCCATGCGAGGTAGGTTGCTTCGGGGATGAGGATTCTTAGGCTTGGGAGTTCTTTATGGAAATAGTTAACCATAAAATCGCGGTTGACTTTTAGGTATACTAGTAGTTGCTGCATCCAGTCCCATCCTTTTGCGTAGGCCGACATGGTGGCTAAGGAGCCGAAGAGGTTGCCTCCGCCAATATGGATGGTTTGCATCAGGTCTTCGTATCTGGCTTTAATATCTGCGTCGGGGATAACAACGAGGGAGGTTGCCAGTCCGGCGAGGTTGAAAGATTTTGATGCGGCCAGCAAGGCAATGGTTTTAACTCCTGATCCTTCGGCGGCAGCGATGAAAGGAG
>CAYUNU010000127.1:0-8720 GCA_964446195.1 uncultured Porphyromonadaceae bacterium
TGGTAGGTGATTCTGTCAGGTCCAGTTTAGAAAATCAGGTTGACTTAAGATTGGGAAAAGCCACTCACAGTTTAACAGCTGGGGACAGGTGTTTCACTGTTGATTTAGCAGAACGATTTTCCTCCGAAAAGGGTGTTTCGGCTGCCCCCTTACTCATGTTGAGGGGCATAGCTGTTGCTGATGGAGGTGTACAAAGAGTGCCCGGGGTGCAGATATTAGGGGTAGATGGAGGGTTTGATTATTTTGCCAATTGTGATAATTACTATGGTTTATTAGGAAGAGGCGAGGTCGTTTTAAGTGAGAATCTGGCACATAGGCTTGGCGTTGAAGTTGGTGACCAGCTTCTTTTCAGAATTCAGAAAGCCAGTTTGATTCCTCTCAATGCTCCCTTTGTTTCGGACGAAGAGACATCGATAGCAGTGAGGGTTACAGTAAAGTCTATATCCGGTGAGGATGTTTTGGGTCGATTTGATCTAAGCAATTCGCAGACCTCGCCCATGAATGCTTTTTTTGATCTGGATTATCTTAATGACATTATGGATTTGCAGCGGAGGGCGAATCTTATTTTAGTGGAGGAGGTAGATTATCAAGAGGTTATTGAAGTAGATGCCTATGCCGGTGGCTTATTTGAGATGGAAGATTACGGTCTCACGCTACACTACTTGCAGGATCAGGAAAAATGGGAATTAAGTTCGGAAAGGGTATTCATAGAAGAGCAGATTATAAAGGCTTCATTGCTTGATCAAGGAGATCCGGAGACTGTGTTCACTTATTTTATTAACTCCTTTGTTTATGGGAGTAGATCTTCCCCATATTCCTTTGTAGGCTCATCCGATAAAGTTCAATTGGAGGACTCTCATATATTGATTAATTCCTGGTTAGCAAAGGATTTGGGTGTAAAGCCAGGCGATAGCATTAGTCTTGAATATTTTGCTGTTGGCCCACTGAGGGAGCTGGAAGAAAAGTCCAATGTTTTTCTTGTTGATGGTATCTATGGTATGGGTGACCAGCTGGCTGATTCCAGTCTGATGCCATATCTCCCCGGATTGTCTGATGCAGGCAGTTGTAGTGATTGGGAGGCCGGCATACCGATTGATCTTGACAGGATCAGGGATAAGGACGAAGAGTATTGGGATTTACACAAGGGCAGTCCAAAGGCCTTTGTATCGATGAGCACTTCTCAGTCCTTATGGGCGAATCGTTTTGGTGAGAGCACGGCCATACGGTATTCCGGAAGTGAGCAAGACGGTGAAAATATTGAGACAAGCCTTTTAAATAATCTATCTCCCAGGGCATTGGGATTTCAGATATCAGCCTCAAAATATGATGGGTTGAGTGCGGCCAGAGGCGGTACTGATTTTGGGCAGCTTTTTCTTGGCTTGAGTTTCTTTTTACTTCTTGCAGGTATTATTCTCACAATAGTCCTATTCCTTTTGGGGGTTGAAAGCAGGAGTGAGCAGCTTGGTACTTTTTCCATTCTGGGATACTCGAAAAACAAGATTCGCAAGATCATATTTCTTGAGGGTTTTTTGGCCAGTTTTGTTGGTTTGGTTTTGGGTCTTGGTCTGACTGTTTTATATAACAAGCTAATTTTTTCGGCTCTCAATGGTGTATGGGGTGATATTGTGCGGACTGATGCTTTGGACTTATACTTCAAGCCGCTAACACTTGCGACAGGATTTGTTGCGAGTTTACTAATTGTATTGATTAGTATGTATTTGAGTCTGAATCGATTCCTGAATAGGAAGTTGATTGAGCTTCACAGAGGGTCGGGCATACAAATGCCTAAAATTGTTATTTGGATCAAGCGGGCAGTTAAATGGATAGGCCTTACATCAGGATTAGGAATTGTAATTTTTCAGATGGCAGGTAATCAGGCTGAAGATCCGGGGATGTTTTTCCTGGCAGGTGGGATGCTATTGATCTCCTTTCTTTTGTTTGTTGAGGGTATTTTGAGTGTTAATAAGCGGAGGTACGAAGATAAGTTTGGAGTTTTTGCTTTAGGGTTAAGGAATGCGACAGGTAATAAAACCAGGAGTTTATCCATCATAATTATGTTTGCTCTTGGGGTATTTCTTGTTGTAACAACCGGGGCTAATCATAAGGATCCTTATTCTAATTCGGATGAAAAGACTAGTGGTACCGGGGGCTTTCAGTATATTGTTGAGACTACTGTTCCTATTCTTCATAATCTCAATAATCCAGAGATTCGTTTTAGATACGGTATTGAAGGCAGTTATGATTTTGTGCATTTTCGGAGGATGAATGGTGATGATGCCAGTTGTTTGAATCTCAATAAGATCCGTCAGCCTGCTATACTTGGTGTTAAGACTGAGGAGTTGGAAGGTCGGTTCAATTTTGTTACTCAAACAGAGGCGTTAGATATTTCCGTTCCATGGGGATCATTAGCGACTGATCTTGGGGACGGTTTGATTCCGGCTATTGCTGATCAGACGGTTATACAGTGGGGTTTGGGTCTTAAGGTAGGGGACACTCTTGTATATCAGGACGAATTGGGAGCTGAGATGCATCTTCTTTTGATTGGGGGTTTGGGGAATTCGATATTTCAGGGGAATGTACTGATTTCAGATCAGCAATTTCTTCGACATTTCCCATCGAGCAGTGGCTCTTCATTTTTCCTTATTGATAAAGTTGAAGACAGGACTCAGGCTGAGAATGAGTTGGCTAGAGGATTCCGGGATTTTGGTTGGGATATGAATACTACAGTGCAGAAGCTTGCTGAATTTAATTCCATAGAGAATACCTATTTATCTATTTTTCTGATTCTAGGGGCCCTCGGCTTACTTTTGGGCACTGTTGGTCTGGGAGTTATTTTGGTCAGGAATTTGCTGGAAAGAAAGAAAGAGCTTGCGATGTTCAAGGCGCTTGGGTTTAGGAATGGGTTAATTATGAGGGTTGTGCTGACTGAATACATGGGTTTGCTAGTTGCGGGACTTTTAGCTGGGGGTATAGGTGCAATAGTGGCTGTCCTACCGGGTTTATTAAAACCTCATTCTGATGTTTCCTTCGGCTTTTTACTGTTGATGGTTGGGATTATTCTGTTAAACGGGATACTCTGGATATGGTTTTTAGCTTTAGGTTCCATCAGGAAGGCTGATTTACTAACAGCTTTGCGGGATGAGTAGGGCACGTTTTTAATGGCATTTTGGGTATTGATCCAGATTTTCTCTTGTTAGGATATCTATTGGCATGAATTGCATTTTTGGGACTTCTTTTTTGTTCACCATATAGTTAAAGATGGTAGTGATTCCAAGGTATCCTTGTTCTTCTGGTTGTTGGCTAATAAGAAAATCTATGATATCTAATCTAAGGTAATCCTGATTTTCCTTAATAAGGTCATAGCCTACCAGTCGGATGTTTGTCATGTCTAATTCTTTCAGGACTTTAGCTACTCGATGGACTTTTGATCCGGTTACGAAAATTCCATTCAATTTTTCCTGATTTTCTTGATAGGCTTGGAGGCTTGATTTTATGACATCTGATTTTTGGTCATGGACATCTTTGGTTATAATCTCTGAAGCATCTCCCTTATTTTCGAAGAAAATTTTAAATCCTTTTTCTCTATCGTTAAGGTGTTGAAGCTGATCTTTTTCCCGGGTAATATTAAACACCATATAGGTGCTATTCGGTTTATTTCCCACACTTAATAGTTTTGCTGCTACGGCGCCTGACTGGCAGGAGTTTTGCCCGATGAAGCTTATATATTCAAAGTTCTCAATTGGTGTATCGATACAGGCAAAAGGGATATTTTCTTTTCTGCATTTTCCCAGAAAGTGTAAAGATTCTTTAAAAAACACCGGCGCGATCAAGATACAGTCGGGTTTATTATTCAGAATATTATCGGCTTTACTCCTAAAGTCCAATGTGTTAGTCATGGAAAAAGTAAAAATTTCCAGCTGTAACCCGTATGGTGCAAATTCACTCCCGGCTCTTTTTACTCCATTTAGGTGTTCCGACCAGAAAAGATTTTCTTTTGAGGCTTCTGGGATTAAGACGGCGACAGATAATCTGCGTGATGTTGCCAGGGTGCTGGCCAGGAGATTGGGTGAGTAGTTCAGTTCCTTGATGATTGCTAAAACGGCTTTACGTGTTTCATCTGACACCTCTCCTCTTTGGTGAATAACTCTATCGACTGTTCCCGCGGAAACACCGGCACGTTCGGCGATATCCTTTATCCTGATGTTAATATTAGATTTTTCTTCCACGTATAGATTTTTTATAAAGATAGGAAATGTTCGGCCGTGTGCGCACACGACAGTGCCAATATTCTTGGAAAGAAGTTAAAAAATCAGCAACTTCGTGTGCGCACACGGAAAAATTTTTAACAAGATAAATTATGGAAATAGAGAAATACTCTTTTGGTATTGGCGACAGGTTTGGTATGGAGGGGAAAGCTCAGCTCAAGGCCCTTTTGAGGGGGTTGGAGCTTGGTGTTGAGCTTGTTCCTGTATGGAATAAATCGAACAGGGAGCATCAGATTATTGGAACGCTACCATCAGATGTTAGGTTTGAGGCTGATGAGTCGGTTGAGGCCTTAGGATATAAGGGTTCTTATTACGTAGATGCTGATCATATCAATGCTGAAACTGTTGGTCCTTTTATTGAGTCATCTGATTTCTTCACTCTTGATGTAGCAGCTTATATTGGTAAATCTTCATCAGGGGAGGCGACGGAAGCTGCTATGAATTATCTTAAGCGCTTTATTGGGGAGCTTAAGATACCGGGGATTGATGAGGCTTTTAAGGTAAGTTCCACAATTTTGGAAGGGGTTTTAGATCAGTATCTACTGGCTATATTGGAAGCAGGGTCATTATACCGAAAGCTTTGTTTTGAGAAGGGGGAGGGGAATTTCATTGCGGAAGTTTCGATGGACGAAGTTGAAAAATCTCAAACGCCTTTGGAAATGTTTTTCATATTAGCGCTTATTGGGATGGAGGGGATTAAAGTACAAACTATTGCACCTAAGTTTTCGGGACGATTTAATAAGGGTGTTGATTATGTTGGAGATTTAGAGGTATTTAGGAAGGAGTTTGAGGAGGATTTGTTGGTCATAAATTTTGCTGTTCAAGAGTTTGATCTGCCAAAAAATTTAAAATTGTCTATTCACAGTGGTTCGGATAAGTTCAGTATATATCCAATCATTGGTGAAATGATCAGGAAATATGATTTAGGTATTCATGTAAAAACAGCAGGTACTACGTGGTTGGAGGAGGTAATTGGTTTGGCTCTTGGGGATGATGAAAGTTTGCAGATGGTTAAGGATATTTACTCTGATGCTTTTAGCAGGCAGGAAGAATTGTGTGGGCCGTATGCTGATGTTATTGATATTGATCCCAGCAAGCTCCCTCACCCATCGCTTATTAATACCTGGACAGCGGAGCAGTACGCTGATAGTATCAGGCATATTCCAGATAATAAGGATTATAATTTAAATATTCGTCAGTTATTGCATGTTGCGTATAAGCTGGCGGCTGAGAAAGGTGATGAATATCTTGATGCTATCCGGCGAAATCAGGAAGTTATTGCCAAGGAGGTAGAGGAGAATATTTTTGAGAGGCACATAAAACGACTTTTTAATTAATACTACGTTAAGATGGCGGGATTTATCAATGAGGATTTTCTTCTTCAAAGTAATTCTTCAAGGGAGTTGTATCGTCGGTTTGCCGCGAATAAGCCGATAATAGATTATCATTGTCACCTCAGTCCGGAGTTGATCGCTAATGATCATCAGTTCAGGGATATGACTGAAGTTTGGCTTGAAGGGGATCATTATAAGTGGAGGGCTATGCGCACTAATGGTGTGTCGGAGAAGTATTGTACCGGTAATGCCTCGTCTTGGGAGAAATTCCTGAAATGGGCTGAAACTGTACCCTACACTCTTCGCAATCCTTTATTTCACTGGACTCATCTGGAGCTTAAGCGTTATTTTGAGATTAATAAATTTCTGGGGCCTGATACTGCGAGAGAGATTTTTGATATCAGTAATGAGATGTTATCCGGCAAGGATTTTTCCTGCAGGAATTTACTTAGTCGGATGAATGTTGAGGTGGTATGTACCACTGATGATCCTGTTGATGACTTAAAATATCATAGGCAGTTGGCTGAGGATGGATTTGCAGTAAGGGTAATCCCGACTTTTCGTCCGGACAGGGCAGTTAATGTAGGGGATATTAAGGCTTATAACTCCTATCTTGATCAATTGAGTGATGTTTCGGGAGTAGAAATCAATACTTATGACAGTTTACTGGAGGCTCTTAAGCTGCGGCATGATTATTTCCATCTCAATGGATGTCGCTTATCAGATCATGGTTTGAAAGTTTTTACATCAGGAGAAGCTACTACCCAAAAGCTAGAAGTTATTTTCTCAGTTTTAAGATCCGGGAAGCAGGTTTCGAAGGGGGATCAGGACTCCTTTATGACTAATCTTTTGTGGGAGTTGGCAAAGATGGATCATGAGAGGGGGTGGGTTCAGCAATTTCATTATGGAGCTTTGAGGAGCAATAATACCAGATTGTTTAATTTGCTTGGGCCAGATACGGGTTTTGATTCAATGGGAGATAGTGCGACTGCTGAGAGTTTGTCGAGGTTTCTTGACCATCTGGATAGCGATAATAGGCTTACCAAGACTATCCTTTACAACCTCAATCCTTCGGATAATGAGATGATTGCCACTATGATAGGTAACTTTCAGGATGGCTTGACGCCCGGAAAGATCCAGTTTGGTTCGGGGTGGTGGTTTCAGGATCAGAAGGAAGGTATGGAGAGGCAGATGAATGCTTTATCCTTGATGGGGCTATTAAGTAGGTTTGTTGGCATGTTAACTGATTCCAGGAGTTTTCTTTCTTATCCCAGGCATGAATATTTCAGGCGCATACTATGTAATATGTTAGGAGATGACATGGAAAAGGGTCTTATTCCCAATGATTTGGATTGGGTTGGAGGTATGGTTTCTGATATTAGTTACAATAATGCAAGGTCATATTTTAGTTTCTTAGATTAAACCTTTTGCCTTACATTGCGTTTCTTCTGTTAAATAGAAAGAATATGAAAAAAGCATTACTTTTCCCCTTACTATTTGCGACCATAATGGTTTTGCAAGGCCAGGACAAAAAGGCCTATCAGTTATATACTAGTAATGGTGTTCCTGTTACCTATAAAGAAATGCTTAGTAAGGTGCAGGTGGCTGATATTGTGTTTTTTGGTGAATTGCATAATAATCCCATTGCTCATTGGTTGCAATTGGAATTAACTCAGGATTTATTTAAAAAGAGCAGTGAAAATCTGATTTTATCGGCCGAGATGTTTGAATCGGATAATCAGTTATTGTTGGATGAATATTTATCAGATATGATTCCAAAATCCCGCTTTGAGGCTGAATGTCGGTTATGGCCGAATTATCAAACTGATTATAAGCCGCTGCTAGAATTTGCCAAGGAGAATAAGTTAAGATTTATTGCTGCGAATGTTCCGAGGAGGTATGCCAATATTGTTTCGAAAAAGGGTTTTGATGTTCTGGAAGATCTTAGTTCAGAGGCCAAATCATTTTTACCACCCCTACCAATAGAATATGACTCCACTGTTCCTTGTTACAAGTCTATGCTTGAGATGGAGGGGATGCCTGCTCATGTTACGGAGAATCTACCAAAGGCACAGGCATTAAAAGATGCAACGATGGCTCATTTTATTTTTAATAATTACCAGACTGGTAAGCAGATTATTCATTACAATGGTGCTTATCATTCTAATAATCATGAAGGTACAGTTTGGTATATCAATCGTTACTTCCCGAAGGTGAGTGTTCGGGTTATATCTACTGTAGAGCAGTCAGACATTTATAATTTAGATGACGAGAATTTGGGTATTGGAGATTATATTCTTGTTATACCGGAAAACATGACAAAAACTTACTAGGCCGGAGGGTTTAACTGGTTTCATTTTGATTCACCGGTTATTTTGTATGCGTCGTTGAGCCAGTTTATTAGTTGCTCATCGATTTCCTCTTCTGATTCAATTTTAATAGAATTTGACCAGCGGTTTTTTGATCGCTGATAGTTGCTGTATATGGGGAATTCATCGAGGGCTTCATCTCTCACAAAGCTTAAAGTAAGATGAGTTTTTTCTGGCACTATATTAAGGAAAGTTGACAGATTTCTGATGGAGATATGATATTGACTTACTCTAATATCTATCGGACCAAATTTTTCCAGCAATAATATTAGTTTATCATACAGATCCCGAACCTCACTGTTTGATTTAGCAAACAGGGGGTTCAGGTTGTATGATTGGCAGGAGTGAGCCTGCTTATTTCGGGCAAAGACCCTTTTACATTCGGGGCAGGTCCAGGGCATTATTTTTTGTTATGAACGTGGACATCCATTTGTGGGAATGGAATATTTATTCCACTGGAGTTGAATTTATTATAAACATTTTCATTCATTGGAAAAAACACATCCCAATAGTGCTCAGTTTTTGTCCAGGCTCTTACGGCAAAGTTGACTGAGCTGTCGGCAAGTTCTGATACCTTAACAAAAGGGGCAGGTTCTTTCATAATATTTGGATCACTTTCAATGAGGTCCATAATTATTTTTTTAGCATCCTCAATTTTTTCACCATAAGCAATTCCAAAAGTCCAATCTACTCTTCTTGTTTGTTCTGCGGTATAGTTAACCATTGAGTTGGTAGATAATCCTCCATTTGGA
>CAYUNU010000128.1:0-5190 GCA_964446195.1 uncultured Porphyromonadaceae bacterium
GGACATTCCTTTTTTCATTCATTTCCTCTCCTGTGAGATGATTGAGAACATGATGTTGATCAATATCCGGTGCAAAAATTTGATATTCAGAATTATTCCTGTCAATGGCAAAAAGCGTCATAACTGCTTCATGAATTTCAGATCCGTCATATACTCCATTTCCGGATAAGATGACTGCAAATCGCTTTTTTATGGTCATGGTATTGTGATATTTGGTGCTTATCAAATATAATGAAATCTGTTGAAAAAATGCTTATTTGCCTGATCCTTCAAGTACAGTTTTAACTGTATATATCAGAATTTTAAAGTCGACCAGCAAGGACATGTTTTCGATATAAAGTATATCATATTTCAGTCTCTCAATCATTTCGGGTACATTAGAAGCATATCCGAATTTCACTTGTCCCCAGGACGTTATACCTGGTCTGACCTTTTGTAGATGATGAAAGTGAGGAGCTTTCTTTACAATTTGATCAATATAATACTGTCTTTCTGGTCGGGGGCCAACAATTGACATATCGCCTATCAATACATTATAAAATTGAGGGAATTCATCGAATCGCATTTTCCTCATCATGAGGCCGAAGCGTGTTATCCTGGAGTCTTCCTGAGCAGAAAGAGCTGGCCCGTTTTTTTCAGCATCCTGGTACATCGACCTGAACTTATATATCAGGAAAGGTTTCCCATACCTGCCGATTCTTTCATGGCTATAAATAATTGGGCCCGGTGATGATAGTTTAACGCCAATTGCTAAAAAAAGATAGCCCGGAGATAAAATTATCATTGCGAATGATGAGATCAGGACATCCAGGATACGTTTGAGGTTTTCTTCCCATGCAGGCATGAGATCATGACTAATCTGGATAAGAGGAGTGCCAATAATAGAACTCATTTTAACCATCCCAGTCAGTATATCATACATGTCTGGAATTACCTTAACCACAACATTGAATGACTCTATTTTGTTTATTATTTTTTTTAGTAGCTCATGTTCTTTGCTTTCAAGAGCGATAATAATTTCCTGAATGTTATTTTCGGTAATAATTTTCTGCACCTTGCTGAGATCACCCAGGTGGGGCAAGTATTTGGCCATCCTGTATTTATCATATTTCATAACATTTATGAATCCGATAAATTTGCTTCCCGTTGATCTTTTTTGAGCTTCCATTTCCTTGAAGAGGTTGACAGCTTTAGTATCAGAGCCAATTAGAAGAGTGGGGAAGCCTAATATTCTTTTATGGATTTTATGTGCGCTTCTCGTGGTGAATATCAATCTGGGAAAATATGTTAAGAATAGGTGAAGGGAGAAAAGCACTAGAAATGAAAGGTAATAATTTGTGTAGGTATTGATAGTATCATCCAGAATTAGAGCAAAGAAGATAAGCAGAACCCCTATAAAAGTTGTGCTTATAGTCTGGCCTAGTTCACTTAATCTGGATTTTCTGTAAATGTTTTTATAGTATCCTGTAGCATAATAAAAAAGGACCCATAGAATGGGTAGGGTTGCCAGGCCAATAAAGAATGATGGGTCAAATTCAATCGGAACAGGATATCCAAATTTATTTGTTTCAATAAATATTTTCCTGAAAATAAAGAATAGAGTCCAACTGGCACCAGCTGCGATGAAATCTGAGATCAGGTACCTTAAAACTTGTTTCCTTTGGTTCATTAGAAATGGATAAGTTTAATATTGTCCAAATAGACCTTTCCAGTTTCGTTGTTTTCGAGCTCATAAAAAACTCTGATTCCCATGCGGAACATATCAACTGTTGGGTTATTACTTGTATATGAACCTACATCCACATAAATTCTTTTCCAAACATCGGAAGGATTAATATAAATCAGATCAAACCATTCGGTTGCACCATCTTCAAGGAAGTACATTCCAATTTCAAAACCATTATTATTTTTGTAATCTAATTCCATCAGCACCGGGCCTCCATTCTGGGGGAGCTCATAAAACTCTGTACTGAATCCTTCAAAGAGAGCGTTCTCTTCATCAACAAAGATTGCTCCTGAATATCTACCTGAGCGAAGAACATCGTTTTGAGAAATTATGGTTGTATCTGAATAATCAGCGTAAATAATACCTAACCCTGCATCCTCAAAGTTCTCTTTCCAGGCAAAGACACATTCTTCCTTATAAGTTGTTTCCGGGGCAAATAAATGTGTTTCATTTTCCCTCAATTCAAAATCGATAATATAAGGTTTGAAAAAAGGGTAGTCAATTCTAGATGCGGAGATCCCATTTAACTTGATCCCTGGCCTAATGTGAACAGTTTGCATGCCTGTTTCCAGACAGGGTATTTCGAAAGGCATTTGAAAAATGCCGACATTTGCTCCACCGACATTGAGATAGCAATTTGTTATCTGATGTGTGGCAGCACCCTGGTCAATATCTTTGACTATAACTTTGAAGGTATCGATCTTGATAAAAGTAGGGACGTCTTCAGGTGGATTAATAATATCGCAAGATGAAAATATTATCACCATGGAAAGAAGTAAAAAAACTAATACACGTATTGCTCTCATTATGTCAGCCTCTTTTATTTGACTTCAAAAGTAATAATTTTTGACGTTCTTAGGCTTGCTGGGTCTTTTATACTGGGTACTTATTATGATTTAGATTATTTTTGGTTTCGATGAAAATACAAATGGAAAGAATGTATCCCGGCGATTCATATAAACATCAGGGTTTAAGGTCAAATCTGGTGAAAGAGATTAGAAAAAAAGGAATCGTAGAT
The DNA here is from genome assembly GCA_964446195.1 of uncultured Porphyromonadaceae bacterium. Taxonomy (GTDB): domain Bacteria; phylum Bacteroidota; class Bacteroidia; order Bacteroidales; family UBA12481; genus JAUVKA01. Next base: position 2,745 of record CAYUNU010000128.1, read on the forward strand.
GAAAAGGTTCTGGCAGCAATAGGGAGAGTACCACGACATCTTTTTATGGATTCATCCTTTATAAAATTTGCATATCAGGACAATGCTTTCCCGATTTCTTCGGGGCAGACTATATCTCAGCCATACACTGTTGCTTTCCAAACACAGCTATTAAATGTTGAAGAAGGGATGAAGGTTTTGGAGGTTGGAACAGGATCGGGTTATCAGGCTGCTGTTCTCATGGAGTTGGGTGTCAGAGTTTTTACTATTGAGCGTATTCGTAGTTTGTTCCTTGAATCTCAGGTAAGACTGAACAATATAGGATATTCAGGTCATTTTCTCTTCGGCGACGGCTATGAAGGTAATGCTTCTTACGGTCCGTATGACAGGATACTTGTTACAGCAGGAGCCAGAGAATTACCAGAGAAGCTAAAAGAACAGCTTAAGATTGGGGGTATTTTGGTTGTACCTGTTGGTTCATCAGATCATCAGGAAATGATACGCTGTGTAAGAACCGGGATTAATGAGTTTGAAACTACCACTCATGGCGGATTTATGTTTGTCCCTATGCTCAAAGGAAAAAGGGAATCCTGATGAGACCAGGTTTTCGGCAAATATTATTCGTTTTATCATTGCTTACTTTCTGTAGTAATAGTCTACAGATGATCGCTCAAACTGACACAAGCAAGCTCAGAGTTTCATTGCATGTTTTTCAAGATAGTGATGGAAGTGGGAATTTTTGTGCAGATTCTGCTCATCATATTATGTTTCTGGAAGATGTAATCCAATCTATCAATTATAGGTTGATGAACCTGGATACTCTCAAGCCTGAAGTTTCATCTCCCTATGTTAAATCGCTGGGTATACAGATCAGATTAGACAGTATTTTTTTTCATGAAGATAATCATGCCTGGGACTGTTCAAAAAATATTGATTCGGAATATATGAGACGAATTTTTGTCGATCAGGACTCAAGCCTTAGTTACAGACAAAAGTTCAGGACACTGCCAATATTTCTGGGAGGTAATTATGATGTAGTTGGAGGCCATAATAGTTTGATTGGAGACAAATGGTTTATAGCCATGAGAGGGATGTTTTCAGAATACATGAGGAGACCATATAGCTCTGCAGTAGGGGATTGTGGAAGAGGTTTGCTTCATGAACTTGGACATTCTCTGGGCCTGTCGCATAATTTTAAAGATGGTCCTCATGGACAGCAATGCGATGAGTGTGAGGATAACGGTTGTCCTTATGAGGGTAGCTCAAATAATATTATGGATTATTGGCCATCTTATGGATATGCAATTTCAGCATGTCAGAAGGAAATAGTATGGGAACATCTAAAAGGCAATCGGGGAAATATATCTGAAGTACTGTGTAATGATTCCTGCTATAAAGAAATGGATCATATTTTTTACATTGAGAATGGTTGCCATATTACTGTTTCTGATACAATTTATCTCCACTCCGACCTGGTTGTTAAGAGAGGAGGAAGCTTATGCGTAAACTCTTATTTGTCGATTCCAGGGTCTTGTTCAATAATTATTGAACCTGGCGCGAGCCTTTTTGTAGAAAATGGGACAATTGGAAATTTATGCGGGGATATTTGGGAAGGGATTTTCATTGAAAGGAGTGATTCTGCCACAGGTGGGGAAATAAATTTCACCAATGCCCGGATTGAACATGCCAAAACTGGCATTACCCTTGAAAGTCATCCAGTGCTAAATATTATTGATTCGGAATTTACTAATAATCTTTCCTCTTTGCGGATTCTTGGTTGGCAGGAGCGAACTGAAATTTTAAATTGCAAATTTCTTATTAATAATAAGCTTAACCATTGGGAAGAAGGCCTTGTTCCTGAGAGTTTTGTGTGGCTTAAGAATAGTAGAAATATTGTATTTGAAAATTGTTTGTTTTATAATACAGAAGGCCATAGAAACTATGGAGATCTCTATAGTGGAGTTGGTCTTATTGCAAACAATAGCAGCCTCGATATAAGCTCATGTGAATTTGAAAATCTGTTTAAGGGTATAGTGGCGGGTTCTGATACCTTAGGCAATTTTTTATCTGTTACTACTAGCACATTTGCCTTTAATCATTGCAGCATTGAATTAGCCGGTATCGCTAAAGCCAGAATTGCTTCTTCATCTTTCAATCTCAATAAGCTTAACTCTGTTGCGGTTTATGGGGTTTTTGCCAGTCATGCAAAATTCATGGAAATTGAGGGGAATGATTTTTATTCAGATTATGGTGGAGAAAAGCTGACAGCCATAGTTTCTGATTTTTCTTATTCCGGGACTCACCTGATTCACAACAATACCTTCAAGCTTCTTGATGAGGGTATTGTTGTTCTTAAAAGTGATAATATTCCTTCATGGCCAATGACTCTACTAGAGTATAGTTATGTTGATATTATTAAAGTGCCACTTGGAAGTGTTTGGTATTCAAATCAATTTAATGAAGTTAA
>CAYUNU010000128.1:5290-8687 GCA_964446195.1 uncultured Porphyromonadaceae bacterium
CCAGTCATCAGGATATGGTTTTATTAGCTTCACATATTGAGAAGCATCCTTGGTTAATTTATACTTCACAGTTTGGGCAATTTCTCGACCAGGAAGTCTTTGTTATTCCTTTTTGGGTATGGGAAGAGTTGATAAGAGCAATTAACAAGAGTTACTGGTGGAAAGGACAAATGCATCAATTTATTGTCGGCTTGGCGAAGGATCAGCTTCAACGCATTGAAAATGATAACTCAGCTTTTGTTTATAACAATACAGAAGCGTTTTCATTATTGGTATTTAAAGAAGTGAGAATGGAGATATCAACAGATATTGGGCGATTAAATCGCGGAGTTTTTGAGGATTCTTCATCTCCTCGTTTTACAGTTGTACCCAACCCAAGTCGAGGTAAAATTGGAATTAAATTTAATAATGGAATTCCTGATTTGGAGAACGGTAATGGAGTGGAATGGGTGATAAGAGATATGTTTGGACGGATGGTATCACAAGGATTTATAAATGGAGCAGATGACTTGATCTTTGATGCAGGTTTTATTTCTTCCGGTTCATATCTAATAGAGATTTGGAATAAAAATGAGTTTTTAGGCATTCAGAAGTTCATTATCTTGCCAAACTGAAAATTTGGAGGGAAAAGAAAAGATGGTACATTGGAAGAGTTTGGTATTCAATTCGTTTCAGGTTAACACCTGGTTGGTATATCAAGAAAGAGGTTCATGTCTTATCGTTGATCCGGCATGTTCGGATGATATTGAGAAAAAGGTTTTGCTGGATTTTATTAGGGAAAATGAGTTAAAGCCCGAGATGATACTGTCGACACATGCTCATTTTGATCATCTAACCGGTGTTGAATTTGTTAGAGAAGAATTTAATATACCGTTCTGTGGTCATCGCGAAGATTTAACTCTTCTCCAATTTGCCAGACAGCAAGGTGAATTTTATGGATTTAATTTTGAAGTAGATCCACCTGAGTTTGACAAATTTATTGCAGATGAAGAAGTTCTTGAATGGGGAGGGGGAGTTTTTAAAGCTCTGCACGTGCCTGGACACTCAAAGGGCAGTCTTGCATACCATTTTAAAGAATTGGGCTTTGTTATTGTTGGTGATGTTCTGTTCAGAGAAAGCATAGGGAGGACTGATCTTCCCGGTGGTGATTATGAGACGCTGATTCGTAGTATAAATTCCAAGTTGTTAGTATTGGATGATGCTACCAGGGTTTTTCCTGGCCATGGAGCGGAGAGCGATATTGCTCATGAAAAGGAACATAATCTCTTCCTTTAATTATAAATTTACTGCATTAAATCATACTTATTTTTATGAATCTTAATTTCCTTTAATACAAAATTAAATTTAGATAATATGTCCTTAAATGAATTTGTTGAAAGGCATATAGGGCCTCGTGAGCACGAGGTTCCTGCAATGCTTGAAGCTATAGGTTCTGAGTCACTGGAAGCCTTTGTTGATTCAGTTGTTCCATCTGCTATCAGACTTAAGAAGCCTCTTTTTTTGCCAAAAGGACTTACTGAACAGGAATATGCCAGGAAGATCCGTTCAATTGGACAAAAGAATAAAGTATACAGATCATTGATAGGTATGGGTTATTACGGGACAATTTTGCCTCCTGTTATTAAGAGGAATATTCTTGAAAATCCTTCATGGTATACCTCATATACTCCCTATCAAGCTGAGATTTCTCAAGGTCGCTTGGAGGCTTTATTAAATTTCCAGACAATGGTAATGGATCTTACCGGGATGGAGATTGCTAATGCTTCTCTATTGGATGAGGCTACTGCTGCTGCCGAAGCCATGATTATGATGTTTAACAAGAGGTCGAGGGAGCTTATAAAAAAGGGTGCGAATGTTTTACTGGTTGGAGAGAATCTTTTCCCACAGACATTAAAAGTGTTGAAGGACAGAGCTAAGCCTCTTGGAATTGCTGTCAAAATGGGAGGGTTAAACTGTCGTAATATTGATGATTCTGTTTTTGGTGTGGTGGTGCAATATCCATCCGATGACGGAAAAGTTTTTAGTTATGAAGTATGCAATAGCATAGCCAAAAAGCGTGGTGTAATGTTTACCGTTGTAGCGGATCTTATGTCATTGGCATTATTGACACCTCCTGGTGAGTGGGGAGCGGATATTGTGGTTGGATCTACTCAGCGCTTTGGTGTTCCGATGGGTTATGGTGGTCCTCATGCTGCGTACTTTGCTACCCGCGAGAGTCTTAAGCGCAGCATGCCTGGTAGAATCATAGGTGTTTCAGTTGATAGTTATGGGAATCCTGCTTTGAGGATGGCATTACAGACTCGTGAGCAACATATTAAGAGAGAGAAAGCAACTTCAAATATTTGTACTGCACAGGCTTTACTTGCATCAATGGCAGGTATGTATGCAGCATATCATGGTCAGAGGGGAATATTTGAAATTGCAACAAGAATACATCAGGCTGCCCATACTTTAGATATTCAGATAAGTAAATTAGGCTATGTTCAGGAGAACAAAGATTATTTTGATACACTCAGGATTGTCCTTCCCGAAGAACTCAATATTAAGAAGTTAAAGAGAACGGCTCTTGAACACAAAATAAACCTTAGGTATTTCGATGATGATACTGTTGGAGTATCGACAGATGAGTTGAGTGATTTGAATGACTTAAATACTGTATTAGCAATGTTTGCTGACGCAGTTGAGAAAAATTTTGTTCCAATTGAAACGTTTGAAAAAGGCTTAGCTTTTGATTCATCGTTCATCAGGAAAAGTACTTATTTGACGGCCAAATGTTTCAATACTTATCATTCTGAAACAGAGATGATGAGGTATATTAAAAAACTTGAGCGTAGAGATATCTCGCTCACTCATTCTATGATACCATTGGGATCCTGCACGATGAAGCTCAATCCAGCTAATTCAATGTTTGCTCTTAGTTGGGATGAGTTTGCTAATATTCATCCATTTGTTCCTGAAGAACAAGCTGCAGGATATGCTGAGTTGTTTGATGAGTTAGAGCGTGATTTGGCTGAGATAACAGGTTTTCCTGCTATTTCTTTCCAACCAAATTCAGGTGCCGCCGGGGAGTATTCGGGTCTTATGGTAATTCGTAAGTTCCATGAGGATAATGGTGAGGGACACAGAAATATAGTTCTGATTCCGGCTTCAGCACATGGTACTAATCCTGCAAGTGCAGTAATGGCAGGTGGTGAGGTTGTTGTTGTGAAATGTGATGAGTTAGGTAATGTTGATTTGACCGATTTAAGATCTAAAGCTGAAGAATACTCAGATAGGTTGGCTGCGTTCATGGTAACATATCCATCTACTCACGGTGTTTTTGAAGCTGAAATAATGGAAATGTACCGTCGTGAATCTCGGGTACATCTCTTGTGGGGCAGGAATCGTGCACCGCAAT
>CAYUNU010000129.1:0-8604 GCA_964446195.1 uncultured Porphyromonadaceae bacterium
GCAAAAGAGAGTAATTCATCTAAAAGGGGGCCGTCTTCGAGGTAATCAGCTATTTGATCTGCCGTAGAAAATGCACTCAGCGACTCTCTGTGAACATCGGAATATTGTAGGGCAAACCTGTAAATTGTGCCGGCTCTGGTAAGTTTCATCAGAGAAGGAGTAATCCCGGTCGTGTCATAGGGGACAAAATGATCAGGCATTATCCCCCCGCCTCCATAAACGATTCTTCCACCCGGAGTTTCGAATTTTAGAGAGTCGGCCAGATGAATACTATCTTCTTCAAGTAATTCACCCTGACTAAAGCGTTTGTGGAAATCGAGGTAGTAATCCTCTATGCCATTTGTATAATCTCTTTGAATACATCTCCCGGTAGGAGAGTAATATCTTGCTGTTGTGAGCCTGAGCGCTGATCCGTCGGTCAGGCTGGCCTGCTCCTGCACGAGTCCTTTTCCGAAAGAACGCCTGCCAATAATCATTCCTCTGTCATTATCCTGAATGGCCCCTGCAACAATTTCAGAAGCCGAGGCAGAGTTCTCATCTATTAGTATCGCCAGCTCTATACCTTCTCCAAGAACCTGCTGTGTTGCATAAAAATCTTCCCTCTTCCTGTTTTTACCTTCTGTATATACGATTAACTGATCTTTTTCCAGGAAAGCGTCGGAGATACGTATGGCTGGACTCATTATTCCGCCCGAATTGCCTCTTAAATCAAGAACCAGGTTTTTACAACCAAGATCTTTAAGTTTTTTAAGATGCTTGGTGAATTCTGAGTATGTTGTTTGTGAGAAAGTAGTGATTTTCATGTAGCCGGTTTCATCGCTCATCATGTATGAAACATCAATGCTGTATAAAGGGATTTTACCTCTGGTTATGGTAAAATATATAGGTTCTTCAAGACCCTTCCTTGAAACGCCCACATTTACCTCGGTTCCATTCGGTCCACGCAACATGTTGATAATAGAGTCTTCAGGCATTTTTACACCGGCGACTATGCTGTCATTAACACTAACTATACGATCACCAGCCAGGATACCAACTTTTTCGGAGGGGCCCCCTCTTACAGCCTGTATTACCAATATTGTGTCGTTCTGCATGTTAAACTGCACTCCAATACCATCAAAATTTCCTCTTAATGTTTCATTTATACCGGCCAGATCTCTGGGTGGTATATAAATACTATGAGGGTCAAGATTTTTAATTATATCCGGTATCAGAAGGTCATAAAACTTATTTATGTCAACCGAATCCACATAGTTATGCTCTATATGGTTTAGTATCGAGGAAATTTTATCCGGATGTGAAAAATTCCCCATCGGAGTCATCTGCCTGGCATTGAACTGTATGGCGTAACCCAATAGAATCCCGGTAGTGATTGCTCCGGCAATTATCAGGGGCAGTAGGACTCTTAGTTTGTTTCTTTCGTTATCCACTTAATCAAATTCTAAATAATCAGTAATGATATTTGCACGTTGGAGTAGTTTAATCCCATCTTCGTTCCTGTATTTCTCACTAAATACAACTCTTGCCACTCCTGCCTGAATAATTAGTTTTGCACATTCAATACAAGGTGATGCGGTAATATACAGGGTTGAGCCAAGTGAGCTTTGATTTGTTTTGGCCACCTTGGTTATTGCATTAGCCTCAGCATGAAGCACATAGGCTTTTGTTGCACCTGTTTCATCCTCACAGACATTTTCAAAACCCATAGGAGTTCCATTATATCCATCCGATATAATCATCTTGTCTTTAACCATCAAAGCTCCAACTTTCCTTCTTTCACAGTAGGAGTTCTGAGCCCAGATATTTGCCATGCGAAGATATTGGATGTCAAATTGTTTTTGTTTTTCCCCATAAGGTTTTACGGAATCCATCGTTATAACAGTGTTTTGTATTAATACTGATTTGTTTAACAAGTTGTACAAAGATAATGTTTCGTTTCCTCACATCATGATTTTTTGAACTATTCATGATGGGTGGCATTTTTTTCAGTATATTTAGGTATACTCAAATCAAAATATTTTATCATGATAAAAAAACTTCCCATAATACTAATTGGCTTGGGAATCAGCTTAGGCTGCCTTAGTCAGGATCTTCCGGAGGTAATAGCCTTGCGGGAGATTGAGATACACGAAGAAACTAATGAAGTGATTTTTAAAAACTACTATCGAAAGTGGTGTGATGTTCTGGAGGAGAACACTAAAGGGATGAGTGGCTGGTTGATGAAAGGCGACCGGGGTAAACGTGTGAACAAATATGTATTTGCCTATGGCTTTGATTACAAGGCGGCCAGGGATTATTATTTCCCCACAATACCTCCTGCTGATTACAAGCAGTTTTATGCTCTTCCTCAGGAAGCGCTTGGCAAACTTCCAGCTGGTGTGGAAGGGACAAATACATATACTGATTTTGTGGTTCTAGGCTATAAAGACCTTGTAAGACCAATGATGGGAGAGGTAATAGGGATTCATTATCTCGATGTTAAACCAAGAAAAGAAGATGATCTGGAGAATTTTGTTACACGGGAGTTCAACGAAGCTATTTATGATAAAATTCCCGGCTTGAATATGTATATCATGAAGGGCGATCGTGGCGATATGAAGGACAAATATGTTCTCGTCTATGTGTTTGATACTGTTGAGCGCAGAGATAATTATCTGCCTAAGGGTGAAGATCCATCAGAGGAGTTTAAAAATGCTATGTCTCCTCTGATGGATGTATATGATAAGTTGCATACTTTCCTTAATAAGGAAATTTCTTACACCGACTATGTTGTAGTTTACTGATTAATATCGCTACTTTAATACGGCTGATTTATTTAGCACAACACCTTCTGAACTTAGAATAACCCTATATATTCCTGCTGCAAAAAAGCTGGCGTCGAGGTCTATTAAATGTACCCCTGGTGGTGCCTTATATTGCTCTTTATTATATACAACACGGCCGTGGGAATCCATAATCTGAATCTTCACGTCCCTTGTTTTACCACTGGTGTAAGTTAGAGTAAAACTGCCCTCTGATGGGTTTGGATGTATTTTAACAAATTCAAACATATCCAATTGGCTTCCATCAGGAATAATTACAGATGTTGAAACATTGGTTCCCCCTGTGATATCAATTACTCCTGATGAAATAATATTCCCATCCATATCGAATAAGGTGCAGCCCAGATCAGGCAGACCACCGGCAAATACCAGATTAAAAATTCCAATACCATCTGCTGCGCTTCGAGCCTGATGCAATTCAAAGAAGGCGCTGTACTTGCCCATGTAGGATGCAGTCGTTGATGCGAGTCCATCAGGAGATGCTTCCCCCTCATGAGGCACTGTAGATACAGCCCAGAGTTGTAAGTCAGATTCAAGTACCTCCTTTTCACTCGATAAGCCGAAGGAGACATACTTAACAGGAGTGTCAATTCCTTCTGATAATCCGGGACTGATACTTACTCCAACAAGTTCACCTACAGGGTTATATTCTTCGATAGGAACACCGGTATGACCCCATGGCTTACTGTTCCATTTAAATTCAAAACAACATCTGGTACTGTCACATTTCACAACACAAACATTTATTACTCCATTATATCCACTTGCCTGAAGTGTAAACTTAATGTCATTGTATGCTGCAGGACTCAGGGTTCCACTCGATGGTATTCTTGTAGGATTCCAAACCTGAGTAGATGGACTACCATCAATAAACAGATTTCCGCTTGACATGCTGGCTGATGGACTAGGGCTGATCTCGACATAACAAATAGGAGATGAGGGATCAAGGTTCGTTATGTCGAACACACCAATAAGGTTATTCCAATAAGGCCATTTGTGTTTCAACTTGAAATCAACCAAAGCACAACAAGGATCGTCTTGATGTACACAGTCAAGCTCAATGCTTTTTTCGCATTTTTCACCATTGACAAATGTTATGGTGTAATTTAAAGTAACAATTCCTGTTTGGAAGGCAGAAACACAGGTAGTCATATCTACTACACAGGCATTGGCGTTGAAGGTATAGTTGCTCTGACCAACGTATCCCGGGCTTAGTGATCCGCAATTCCAATTGGCAGAACTGATAAGTCCATTGCCAACAGTAACTTCTACTGATTCAACTTCACACGCAGTAACGAGCCGCACACAGCAACCATCATCGCTTTGTACAGACTCCAGCTTGATGTTTTCACAGCATTCTCCTCCTCCACCATTACAATCCATCTGAATCTCTTTCTCACAACGCTCGCCATTGGTGAAATATGCATTATACAGAACTGTTACCGCTCCTGTTTGGTCGGCCTGTATACAGTTGGTCATGTCAACGACACAATTATTAGATGCGAAAGTATAAGTGCTCTGGCCGATAGCTGCTGCGGGCATTGTTGTGCCGCAGGTCCAGCTATTTGAAACCAAAGTACCGTTGGTGACAGTAACCTTCACAGAGTCAAGCTCACATGTGGCTGAAAATTCCACACAACAGAGGGCTGTGCCATCAGCATCTACCATCTGGCGCACCGAAATACTGTCGCAGCAGGAAACCTGTACCGTATCTACTGTAAGACATATTGGCGGAGCAGCTATCGGCGTTAGTGTTACTGTTTGCGGTGTCCCATTGAGAAGGAAGTTAGCCGTGACAAGTGCTGCGAAATCGTTGCAAACAGTTTGGTTAACCATTGCAGATGCAGGAATTCCTATATCAAAATCTTCTTTTAACATAGTACCGGGTGCTAAATTGTAGGATCCATAATCCATCCTGATGTTGTTTGCAGGAGAGGCCGTCCATGTGTTAGCGTTACACCCCAGATTAATCCCATATGCAGGAAGACAGGCATTTAATATACTACTGTAATCCAATGTTAGTGTAGGTGGAATTCCAGTAGGAACAGTAGAAGTGGAATGATTAAGGTTGTAGCTCAGGTCGAACTGACTTCCTCTGGGCACACTTCGATTTAGTACCAGCCAATCATTTGTACCATCATTGCGGCCTAGTAGATCAACCATTTGCACTTCTGTAACAGGAACATTAGACAAGTTCTTGTAATTTAATCTGAAACGAGCCGAAGCTCCCTGATTAACTGTCCCTGTTGAGTTAAATGTTGTCCCACCATCTATACTGACCTGTTTTGTTACTTCTTGTCCGAATGAAGCAACAACCAGAACGTTTACGGTATTCGAAGTGACGGTGGAAGTTAGGTTACCTCCGCTTATGTCATAACTATTGGGGGTAACTCCTGGCATAGCCAGACTGTCAACGGCGACATCGAATTCAATGAAGTGATATGGCAAAGATGATGTTCCATATGCACCACAGTATGCTGTGTAAAACAGCTGGCAGTCGGAACCAATATCCGGTAAACTCCACGACAGGTTGTTCCCTGAATGTGAAGGACTTACACCTGGCCAGGCTGTGGTCCCCGAAGGCAAGCTTCCGCCAGAAGAACAGGCCGGGTTATATGTTGTTGCTACATAATAACTTTCATTACCCAGGTAGGAGAAGTTACTGTGCAGAACGTCTTGTATGGCTGCACCTGTAAGGTCAGCACTACCAATATTCTGAACCCTCAATCGGAATCTTAAAATATCACCAGGTTCATAACTGGTGGCCGGGGAACAGATATCTTTAATGAGACAGGGCTTGGGAGCTCCTGCTTCAACTGTAAAATCAACGCATGTAGGTTGAAGTGTGAGGCTGTTGGCCAAGCCGTCAAAATTAGCACAATTGGTAATTACAGTTCCGGTAGGGTTGGGTTCAATAGTGAAATAAACATACATATAAATGCAGCTGCTAACAGGTAATGAACCTGTCATCTGCAGCTGGATGTTATTTACACCCATAGCAAGGGGGCCGGTATTATAACTAGTGCTCGCAATTGTTGAATGCAGGGAGCCATTGAGATTCAGGCTTAGGGGGCTGCCGGCAGAATTATAAACTGCTATCTGATCAACACTTACCCCTGCAGGTATTGCGTCGTTGATATCAAAGGCGCTTAGAGCGACGTTCCCATTGTTGCAAAATACTATTGTGTAAACTCCTGAACAACCCGGTACACGGTTTGTGAGGGAGATGTATTTTTGAAAATTGGCACTTTGATTCGGTGTAAAGTTGAGAACCTCAATGCAGGTCTGGTTACTGGTGTGCGATACTTGCTGATTACATATCGTACCACTTAGAGTTACTTCATTATTTATGGTAGCCCCAACAGGAAAGGATGCGGCGGGGTAATAAATTTCAAAATCACAGTAAGCATAAGCATAGGGATTTGCTGCATCGAGTAGCTGACTCGGAGAGTTAACATCCCATGTAATAGTACTTCCCACTTGAGTAGCTCCACAGGTATTACTGATCATCACTGCACCGGCAGGGAGAATATCTGTAACTGTAGCATTAGTCATGTTCATTTGTCCGGATACATTACCCCAGTAAGGGCTGTTTTTCATAACATAAACTCTATATTTTACAGTATCATCCGGCGACATCATGTATCCACAGCTTCCTCCACTGGGGTTAACAAAGGCTCCTGATAAAATAGATTTGGAAACTTTCCATGGGTCATTAGCTATAGCAGTGGTGCTAACATAAGGTGTGGGCTGCCATTTGTCATTGACCAAAATCTCAGCTCGGTTTCGGGCTGCTTCCCCATTGCAAGTGGTACCTTCCTTGAATTTGACAACAATAGTGAACGATCCAGATGCTGCGCATGTTGTGGGTAAACCTGTGAGATTATAATTGACCGTTTGTGAGCCTATCGGCCCGGTAACTGTGAGAGAGGGAGTTGTTCCGCATACCGCTGCGGGAACAGGGAAGGGTGGCACAACTTCTAAACTCGCAGGAATCATATCCTGGATGGAAACGCTTGTTGCTCCTGCAGGTGCAGTAAATAAAATTGTATATGAAAAATTTACACCGCTTGGTATCGATGTATTACTAACAACTTTTTTTAATGAATACCCAAATCCGTTCCACTCTGCCTCATTTGTCTGAGCAAAGCCGGGGTTTGATATTGTTGCGAAAATTGAAAACAGGAGAATTATTCCTGACCATTTTAAGCTCTTCATGTCTATGTGATTTTATGTGATTTAAAATTTAGTATAAGCTAATTTAATTAAGATCAAATAAAGATAACAGATAATAAATTTAATAAACAAATAATAATCAGGAACTTGGGTGTTAAATGATTGTTAAAGTCCTTTTCTTGCATACTAAAAAGAGGATGTCCCCGAAGGGGCATCCTCTCTGATAAAATAAATCTTTCGCCTTACTCTGCAATAATTATCCTGCTTGTAAAACTCTTATTGTCTGATACTAGTCGACAAATATATGTGCCGGCAATTCTTTGGTTTCCATTATTCTTTCCGTTCCAAATAAACTGATGGTTCCCGGGAGCAAAGGTTCCCTCATATAAGGATTTGACCAGCTTTCCACCAAGATCAAATACCATAAGTGAACCCTTTACTTCCTGTTCCAGGCCAAAACTGATGTAAACCTGTTCAGTTGAAGGATTTGGATATACTGAGATCTTGTTTTCTGCTAGGGAGGTCATCTTGCTACTACTTGCTGGTTTAAGTGGAATTTTGTATTGTGATCTTCCGAAGGTTGCAGCGTATAGAGTCCTGTTTGGACGATGAATCTTTAAATCCAAAACAGCTACAAATGGCATTCCACTGCCCATCAATTCCCAGCTTTCGCCATTATCATAAGTGGCAAAAACGCCTCCATCTGTGGCAATATAATAGCTACCATGATTATCAGGATCTATTTGAATATTGTTAACAGGAAATTCTGGAAGGTTCCCGGAAATATCTATCCAGGTCTGACCAAGATCGTTGGATCTGAAAACGTGAGGAACAGGATCATGATATCTTATTCCTGAATATGTTACATATATAGTATTCTCATCCCATGGGTCTGTAGCAACACATGTTACCCATCGATGGGGCAGATCATCTGAAACTAAAGCCCATTCATTATGTACACCGCCGTTACTCGTTACCCAAACCTTGCCATTATCTGTTCCGGCAACTAAAATCTTATCATTTACAGCTGAAGCTGCCAGACAAGAAATTGTGCCATAGTTCCAATCCGAGAACCCACCGGTGAGATCATCACTGATCCGTGTCCAGGTAACAGCCCTGTTGGTAGATTTCCACACTCTATGCGAGCCCAAATATATCGTGCCAGGGTTAGTCGGATCCAGTATATAAGGTGTTTTCCAATTATAATGATCAGAGCTGGATGGCCTTGCGTTTCTAAAACTATCGCCTCCGTTTGTTGATCTGGTAAATCCACCTCTCTGTGAAGCCGCGTACATATATTTATCATCAGAAGGATCAATTCTTACAATAAACCCATCACCACCAAGGATTGATTCCCAGTCATCAAATTCACCACTTGTGGTTCCCTGTGTTCCTCTATCCTGCGTTCCACCGTAACGATGATTTTCGTTTTGATCTGCTACTTCAACAGTATAAAACTGGGTGATGGGCAGAGTCAACACCTTGTTGTTATGTGCTGTTGCGTCTTTTGAGATATATACTCCACCATCGTTACCCGTCAGTACAAAATTATGATCGTTAGGATGTACGTATATTAAGTGATTAGCAACCCAGTAATCGTCAGGGC
>CAYUNU010000130.1:0-8524 GCA_964446195.1 uncultured Porphyromonadaceae bacterium
TCAGCAGACTTTTGCCCTTGAAGAGCTTTTTCCCTTCCTCCAATAACCCGTGCCTAAGGTTGTTAGGATCTTGCTACTGGTGATAATATTTGGGGCAGCAATCAAGTTGTTACTATTTCCCTAAGCTACCTCCAAACCCTCATATGGTTTAACCTCCCGTCAGTCTGAAATCATAAGTGATAGTACCTTTTTGAGTTATTGGGGCATTAGGATCGGTAACCTTATTAAACCTTGCGGTCATAGCAGCATTTTTTGCTGCTTGGTGCAGTTTTGTATTTGTTGTAGTTGTCCCTCTTACACCTGGCACGGCAGCTACTACTCTACCCTCCTTATTAACTGTAATCTGAACAACTACTTTTCCAGATTCCTGACCCGGATAATCCGGCTTTTTTAGAGCGCCGGTAATATTTCTACCTGCCAGACTATAGGAAATGCCGTTATTACCAGTACTATTTATCATAGTATGATCAGCTGACTCTGTTGACCCTGTGTTCATTCCCTGATTTCCTTCTCCACCTGTAAGACCCTCACTATTGGAGCTACCCGACTCCGACTTTCCTCCGAATGACTTTTGCATTTTGTTACTGATGGCATTACGTTGAGCTTCCTGAGCAGCAGCTTTTTGTCTTGCCTCCTCCTCTATACGCTCTCTTTCCAGCTTTTCCTGGCGCACCCGTTCATCCTCTATTCTTTGTTTTTCAAGTTCAGCTTGTCTTTGTCTTTCAATTTCCAGTTTGCGTTCCCTCTCTTCTTGCTCCAGCTTTTTACGTCGATCTTCCTTTTCCTTATTTTTCTGAGCATTTATTGCTGCAGCTTCTTCAAGTTCCTGAGTCAACAGATCTTCCGCTTCCTGCTCTGCATTATCTGTTATCTCTTCAACTGGATCAGATATCGGGGGAGTAACAATTTCTTCTTGTTTCTTCTCTACCACAGGAGGAGTGTACTCCTGTCGCTGTGGCTCCACAAATCCGCCTCCAGATTCATTGGTACCAAAATTCACGAGTATCCCTTCCTCAGCCGGAGGTGGAAAGGGTGCTTTAAAACCCAAAAATATCATAATAGCTACTAAGCCACCATGAAATATGATAGTTCCTATAAGACCACGTGAACTTTTCTTCCAAACCATAATACTATCTTGCCTGAGTTGCCAGTATCAATCGATAATTATTCGACTTTGCGATATTAAGTACCTTAACAGCCTCTCCCATAGGCACTGATTCATCTGTATGCAGAGAAAGAGTGCGGTCCTCCTCCGGAACACCATCGAATTTTACTTTAAGAGCAGCCTCCAGCTCACTAAGTTTAACAGGTGACCGCTCAACATAATAGTCAAGATTCGCAGTAATTGACACAGTAGTGATAGGCTTCGCTGAAACCTGATTATTACTTTTAGGTAGCAGCAGTTTCAAAGCATTAGGATGAATCATTGTGGAAGTGATCATAAAAAAGATCAGTAGAAGAAACACAATGTCCGTCATGGATGACATACTGAACTGCGGATTTACCTTATTTCTTGATTTTATAGCCATAATTTTGTGCTTACTTCCCTGGTTCATTAAGGAGATCCATAAATTCTGATGATCTTGCTTCGAGAATGAAGACCACCTTTTCTATCCTGGATACCAGTATATTATAACAGAAATATGCAATAATACCAACGAACAGACCAGCTGCTGTTGTTACCATAGCAACATATATACCATTTGATAGTAGTGATACATCAATATTACTTCCGGCGTTTGCCATAGCAAAGAATGCTCTGATCATACCAATAACGGTACCTAAGAAACCAAGCATTGGAGCAGCTCCCGCTGCTGTGGCCAGAGTAGGCAGCCCTCTCTCAAGTTTATATACTTCAAGTTTTCCAACATTTTCAATCGCAGCATTAACATCTGTCATAGGACGGCCAATCCTGGTAATCCCTGCTTCTATCATCCTTGAAACCGGAGATTCAGTATTCTGAGCTAATCGTTTTGCAGCATCAATTTTACCCTCATGGATAAATTCCTTGATCCTGTTCATGAAGTGCACATCTTCCTGACTTGCTTTTCTAATTGCAAAGAATCTTTCGACAAAAATATAGACGGCAACAACAGATAGAAGGGCTATTGGGATCATTATCCACCCACCCTTTATGGTCAATTCGAAGATTGGTACCTTCAGTTCCATTACATCCTCTATCCCAGGCAATGAGTCAGCTTGAGCCATAAAATCTGATTGCCAAAACAAAAGTTTATTCATCTTTTTCTATTAATTAGTTATCGACTAAAGTTATTAAAAAACGAGATATACCTATGCTTTAGTATATCTCGTTTTCCAGTAAATATTAACTACCTAATGTGGATATCAGAATAGTTGGGTTTGAATCCAGTATACACCAGCTCCTGCTAAGTATCCGGCAAGGGCCAGCAAGGATATTTTCTTCATATACCATATGAAATCAATCTTCTCCATCCCCATAGCGGCAACACCAGCAGCAGATCCTATGATCAGAATACTTCCACCGGTACCAGCGCAATAAGCCAGAAACTCCCAAAATGTACCATCCTGTACAAAGAAGCCGGCATAAACAGGATCGGCAGCAGCCTGAAGCATTTCAGGTGAAACAACTTCATACATTCCCATAGCTCCGGCAACAAGAGGCACATTATCAACGACACTAGATAGAACACCAATTATGAGGTTGATTACATAGATATCACCAACCTTATCATTCAGATAGGCTGCAAGAATATCAAGATGGCCGGCAGATGAAAGACTGGCTACGGCCATCAGTATACCCAGGAAGAAGAGTACAGTTGGCACATCCACTTTTGTGAGAATTCCAACAACGGTAAGCTTTCGTTTATCCTCCTCAGTCTTCACACGGTGCATAATCTCTGTAACAACCCACATAACACCTAATCCCAGCAGCATACCCATGTAGGGCTGTAAATGGGTTGTGGTTTTAAAAACAGGTACGAAAAGCAGTGAACTAACGCCAAGGATCAACATAAATACACGTTCGCCTTTTGTAGTAAATTCCTTTTCTTCGGTTTTGTTAAAACTGGGTCTTTCGATTGGTTTTTTCGGATAGAAGAAGGTAATTATCAGCAGAGGCACAACCATTGCGGCTAAACTAGGTAGAAATACACCTACAATAATTCTCATTGTAGTAACCTGACCATCGATCCACAGCATTATTGTCGTTACATCTCCAATCGGTGACCATGCCCCCCCCGCATTAGCCGCGAGTATAATCATTGAGGCCATAAACCACCTCTGCTCCTTGTCCTTCACCAATTTTCTCAGAATAGCTACCATTACAATTGTAGTGGTAAGATTATCCAATGCAGCAGACATGAAGAAAGTAAGAAAGGAAATAATCCAGAGTAAGGTAACTGGATTGGTAGTTTTAATCTTATCTGTTATCACCTTAAACCCTTGGTGTTGATCAACAATTTCAACAATTGTCATAGCACCCAGAAGAAAAAAGATAATTTTTGCTGCGTCAGCCAGATGTTCTAAAACCTGTTCTGTACCAACAAAATGAATCATCTCTTCATGGTTATTCCCATGAGGATGAGCCAGTAAAAAATCATTCCAAGCCCTACTAAAGCCGAGATCCAGAATATCCTGAACGCCTATCATATAGGCAACCCAAGTTAAAGTCCCGATTATCAAGGCTGTTGCAGCTTTATTAACCTTCAACGGATGTTCAAGGGCAATTGCAACATACCCCAGAACAAAAATTACTACCATTGCTATGAACATAACACTCTTAATTTTAGCTTATTAATAATAATGTATTTAAATGTCTAGATAGGTAAAGAAATCGCAAATATAAATAGATTATTTCAAATGAAAAGAGTAATTATTGATTTCCCGTTTTTCCCTTTCCCGCTATTCCTTGCCAATATTTTTTAAACAGGTCTCCAAGAGTATCAAACTCCTCACGAAAGAAAAGCCCAAGCCCTTGAGTATAGGGCGAATACTCATATATAAGCCTATCATTTGAACGATTAAAAGCTTTGACTCTAACTTTTCCTGATGGTGTTATTTTATACTCTACTTCAACATCACCAACCAGTTGGTTTGTTTCTCCCTGAGTTGACCTGACATCAACGTTTCCATTAAGATTGATTGACATACGGTCGTTGAATATTTGTGTTTTCAAGGCCACTTCCACCTCATCACTAGTAATCTGGTCGCCTGGACGATAATTAAACCCTATATCAAAATCGTTGCTAATCTGAGAAAGCCAGTAATTCAATTGACTCGACAATACAGATGTGGTTGTAGCCAATCCGGCGCTCCCATAATTTCTTGTACTAGCTGTTGAGTTTAGCCCCGGCAGAGGCTGGAAACGATTCAGAATAAGAAGCGAAAAAAGCTGCTTATTTAGTTCATCTTCAGTAAGACTTTCGAGCTGACTCCTTGCCATATCGTCACTATTGGGAGGCAGGTTAATTGCAAAAGAAAGATCCGGACTTTTAAGAATTCCTTTCATAAGGAGGTGACAGGTAACAGGAACACGTTCGGTTAATTCATCTGATTCTTCCAGCAGGAGGTCATACAATGCTGCTTTTGTATTATATACTGCATCAATATCCAGTTGAGCTTCGTCAACCGGCCCAGTCCAATTTATACTTGAGCCGGGTTCTATCGCAAATCTCTTTATTGGCATGTTTTGTAGTGTGAAGAGGTATTCTCCCTCATCGATATTATAATCTCCATTTAGAGTAAAGAGCCCGATATCATTTATATTTAATTGAAGGTTACCAGAACCACGGCCTCGTAAAACATCTCCAACCTGGGCATCAAAAATCAGGAAAACTTCAGCTTGAGGTGTAACATCAATATCAAGCTTTATTTGCAGCTTATTGGTTTGGACATTATACCCTTGCTTGCCAGTTCCAAGACTAAAAGACAGAAGATCGGGATCTTTATCAGGAACTTCATGGACAACATAAGAAATGAAATCAAACTCTCTGGCGCTGCCACGTTCTGAAATAGGAATTGAGAACATAGAATTCCCAGATGTGCGTGCAGAGACATCAATATTAATTTTATCCATTGGCCCATTAATCCGCACTAATCCAGTTCCAAATATTTGCCCCCAATAGCCATTACCATCTATTTCTTTTGTATCCATTAACAATAAATCACTTGCCTGTATATTGAAATCGAGTCGCAAATCCTGAAAATTCTTATGTCTTATCCCTCCATTTACTATCGCCTGATTGCCCAGGCTATCCCTGGCGACCAGACCGTCAATCAAGAAGGCATTCTCCTTCACAATGATCGGGTGTGTAAAAGATAATTTTGTATTTAAGTAATCGACAGTCAACTTCCCTTTTTGCACATTAATCATTCCATCCAGAACAGGTTTTTTCCTTGTCCCTGATATACTAACATCACCGCTTGCAATGCCATTGACGTCGCTTAGTACAGGGTATAGAAAGGGATCAAAAATATTAAGTTTGAGCTTATCCAGCTTAAACAAAAAATCTAAATTATCCGTTTTTGGAGAGTACTTACCATCCATCTGCAAAGTGGATATATCACCCCTTTTTGTTAGTACATTTATAAGCACATCATCACTATCTTGGGCTCTACGACTCTTTACTTCGGTTACACCAATTTCCTCCCCATTTATAGCAAAATCATTTATTGTTATGTCTGCCAGAAAAAGACCGCCACTATAAAAATCAAAAATCTTTGCTTCGCCATCGATTAATCCAGCCATGTCGAATTTATCCCCAGAAGATATTTGATTAATTATCCCCATATCCAAGGAGTTAAATTGAAGCTCAAGTGTATCTCCAAAAAAATCTGAAACCACACCATGTATCATTACTTTTTCATCCTGACTAGTAAAATCCAAGTCTCTCACACTAAAAAAATTCTTATCAATTTCGAAATGTGAATCCCCGATCTCCCACTGTTTTTCTTTAAAGAACACAGTTGTATTTGGAAGTTCAATAATCATTTTGGGAAGTGTTCCTTTGCCCGGCTCAAAGCTAATTAAGGGATTAATTTCACATAAGTGTTTCAACGAATCCTTATCCGACCAACTTAAACTAGTCTCCATCAGATCGGGAAGCATAATTGCCTTTAAAGAAATATCATTAAAAACGTTATTAAGATCTAGTTGAATTTTATCCAGATTAGCCGTAAGCTCAAGATCATTTTCGACAGCACGGATCCTAAATCTCAAATCTGTAAATTGCTTACGATTAGCAAGAAACTGAGGTGAATTTCCTTCAATGTCCAACTCTTTTCCTCCATACTTAAAAAAGCCACTAAATTGACTATTTTCTTTAAACACAAAAGACGGTGTCAACACTTCCGAAATCGGGCGAGGGTTTTTAAAATTAATATTGAAACTAAAGTTGTTCAAACGGCTTTCATTAATTTCAATATTATTCAGATTTAGCGGAAGGAATCTGCCCCCAACAGATGCTAATTGCCCAAATAGATCATCAAGGTAGATGTCTCCATTAATTCGCCCATCAACATATTCTGACACAAGTACTATCTTTTTACCACTAAAATTCTCACCTACTTCAAGACTTAATTCCCTTAAGGGTATTTCTCCTCGGGAGTTTCTAAAACTTGAATTCTCAATCCATAGCTGCCCCTGAAAATCATCAATCTCCTTGCCAGAAAAGCTGGCATGCAAATTCAAATCGAGCTGGGCTACAGAATCAGATTTGAATAAATTCAATTTAACTAAATCCGCACCTTCAACAAGCATATCTATATCAAAAACAGGATCTTGAGGCCTAAGGTTTATCCTACCAAAAAAATCTACATTACCATTATCATCATTCAGTATCACTGATGCTTCATAAAGCTTGTGCTGAATTGTCGCTCTAAAATCGACATTTGTATAATAGTATCCCTTCCATTGCACAAAAGGCATTTTTGTTTCGAGATTCATCTTAAAAAGCGAATCTCCATCCCATGTACCCTCTAAACTCCCATCTGCGCTGAGCAGGCCAAGGCCAGTATTCATTTCAAAAAAATTGTCAAAATGAATGAGTGATGCCCTATATTTAGCCTCAACATCCAGAATATTTGGATCTTCGCCAGGGTGCATAGATAAGTTCCCATTAAAGGCCATAGCTCCTGATTTCAATACTCCTTCAGCATCGAAATCCTTTGGTCTACCCTCTATGGCACCCTTAAAAAACAAAGAGCCAATTTTCTTTGTTTGGAAAGGTAATTTAAGAGTATCAAAGTCGACAAAAAGTGAGGGATAGCTATTGGTAAGCTGCTCAAAATTTAACCACAGAGTATCAACTCTGGAGTTATAAAAGGAATTGAAATGTTGTGGACTATTTATATTTATATCGCCTTCAAACCCTAGCAATTCACCAATATAAAGTTGGGCATTTGAATAGTCCCATTCGTATGGTGTCATATTTACATCGCCCTTGAAACTTATTTTGTCATAATTAGCAATATCTGACGGGTAGAAATACCTAATGTCATTTGGGTCCAAAACAGAAGGTCCATCAATGCTTACTTGCAGGTTCAGCATTTCAACCAGTTTTTTATCTACGTCAAATTCTGGAATTTTGAATTCAAGCAAAGGAATATCTAATGTACTGAAATCACTGGCAATTTTCACTTTATTGCCCCTGATAGAACCATCTTTTATAAGAAACTCGCCATCCGCATCCTGAATTAAAAAGCCCGATGCTTCCAAACAGTTAAAATTTCGTAAACGAAAAGACACTGAATCAGGATTAATTTCAAATCTCAGCAAATTCAGATTCATACTTGAAATTTCAATATTATCCGGATTAAACAGTCCGGGGGTTTTCACAGTAGCGAATTTCCTGAAAATAATTTTCGCATTTCTGGCACTAATCAATGGTGATTTAAAGTAAATAGCTTGAGGCAGGGTGTCCTTAGGCGAAAACATTTCGAGAAGAAAATCAAAATTATATCCTCCTCCCGGGTCCTCCAGCAACTGGAAATAAGGTTCTATTAATTTGATCCTCTTTAATTCAAAATTGTTCTCACCCAGGTTAAGTTTTTTTATTCCAGCATCTATTTCAGGGATAAAACAAAGTGTATCTCCAAGCTGATCTTTGAGAAGAACATTTTTAGCATTGAAATGCTTTGGAAACCTAACCCTCATACTACCCACCTCTAAAAAGGCTCCATACTGTCTTTCTATCTTAACTGCAATCTGGTTTGTCACCCAGGTTTGAAACACTGAAGTTCGGATAACTAACCAACCAACACAAGATAAAACCAGCAAACTTGCCAGAATTCCTGCCGCTATTTTTATTGCTCTTTTAATAGTCTAAGGAAATTAACTCATTAATATATCTTTGCAAAAGCAAAATCATCAATAAAACACAAAGATAAAACGTTGAAATTATCAAAATTAAGGTATTAAATATTTAATGAACAAAGATATCACAATACTTGGCATAGAATCTTCCTGTGACGACACTTCTGCTGCCATCTTGAGAAATGATGTTTTATTGTCCAATAAGATTGCTAATCAAGATGTTCACATAGC